>CALFYN010001015.1 GCA_937952345.1 uncultured Acidobacteriota bacterium | reverse complement strand
GATGGGCGGGCCAGCTTTCACACCTGGATCTACCGGATTGAGTCGAACTATGCGCTGGATCTGTTGAGAGGGAGGAAACGCGTGGAGCAAAAAAAAGACGAAAATCAGCTTCCCGTGGTGGAGACTATCCCCGCCGAGGATCCGGCCGCTGACCGCCTGGTGTATTCCGCGCAGGTTCGAGAGCGCCTTGCGTTCGCCATGGACGAATTGAGCGAGCAGGAGCGCACCGCGTTTGTCTTGCGCCACCACGAAGGCCTTTCGATCGATGAAATCGGAGAGACGCTGGGCCTTGCCCAAAGCGCCACCAAAAACAGTATTTTCCGCGCCGTGCAGAAACTCCGGCGCGCCCTGGAACCCGTCATGGGAGCCGCACGATGACACAGCATTTGACCGAAGAAGAACTGATTCTGCATTACTACGGCGAAGCGCGCGAAGGCGAAGTGGATGGGCACCTGATCGGGTGTGAAGAATGCCGCTCGCAATACCGCTCACTGCAGCGCGTGCTCAACGCGGCCGATTCCTATGCCGTACCCGATCCCGGGCCTGCATTCGAGGCCGTGGTTTGGCAGCGGCTGCAACCTCGACTGCCGAAGCCCTCGCTGGCCTCACGGATTCGCGGGTTGTTTCCGGCGCGGCAACTGGCCGCGGCCGGCGCGTTGGCTGCGATGCTTGTGATCGCCTTCCAGGCAGGACGGCATTCGCAACAGCAGGAGTTGCCGGCACCGCCTCAAACAGCCACGTTCGACTCGCGCGTGCTCTTGTCGGCGGTGGGGAATCACTTCGACCGGTCGCAGATGATCCTGGCTGAATTCGCGAACGAGCCGGCAGCGCCGCTCGATGATGTGCACGATCTTCTGGAAGCGAACCGCTTGTATCGGACCAGCGCCGGGCAAGCCGGCGAGTACGAGATCGCCGAAACGCTGGATGAGCTGGAGCGATTGCTGATCGAGGTGGCGCATCAGACGCCCAATGAGGAATTGCGGCGGCGCATTCTCGATCAAGGGATCATTTTGAAGATGCGCCTGGCCGGAGCACAAGTCCGGGAACGCGAGAAATACGAATACTAGTGGGAGAATAGAAATGTTGAAGCCATTTCGCATGATCGCCTTCGCAGCCGTCCTGGCGCAGGCCCAGGATCCGCAGGAGCAGGATCGCATCCGCGCCGTGGAACAGCAGGTGCAGGGCATGGCCGACGCTTTGCGGGCCGCCTCCGGATCGTTGCGCTCGGCCGATCAGAACCGGCTGCTGGAACAGGATCTGCAGCGGCTGCGGGATTCGATGAAACCGCTGGCGCAGGAGATCGGGAAGCAGACGCAGTTGGAGTTTGATCTGCGGCGAGCCCATCAGGAGAGTGTGGCCCAGCAGGCCGACAAGATGCGGCGCGACGCGGAAGAGATCAAAGCCATGGCGCAAGCGCTTGCGCCTCCGGCTCCGCCCGCTGCTCCCGTTCCGCCCAAAGCGTTTCACTTCGCCATGCAGTCCGGTGGGAGTTCCGAGGAGCGGTTGTACCGTTCCGGCAAGAGCCAGCTCGAAGATCGCGATTGGGACGATGCCATCAAGTACTTCCAGCGTGTTATCGACATGAAAGGGACACGGGCGGACGCCGCGATGTACTGGAAGGCATACGCGCAGAATCGGGCCGGGCATCGCAATGAAGCGCTGGCTACGCTTGCGGACATGATGCGCGTGCATGCGCAGAGCCGCTGGCTGGACGATGCGCGGGCACTGGAAGTGGAAGTGAAGCAGTCGGCCGGCGAGCCCGTCTCGCCGGAAAGCGAAGCGGATGAGGATCTGAAGATCCTTGCCGTCAATGGAATGATCCACACCGATCCCGACCGTGCGATTCCGGTGCTGGAGAAGCTGATCTCGAAGAGCACTTCGCCGCGTTTGCGGGAACGTGCGGTCTTTGTGCTGGCGCAGAGCCGTACCGTACGCGGGCGCGAAGCTCTGCTGCGTCTCGCCAAGGGAGGCATCAATCCCGATCTGCAGTACAAGGCGGTGGAGTATCTGGGGTACCAGAGTACGCCGGAAACGCGGCAAACTCTGCAGGAGTTGTATTCCTCATCGAGCGATGTGCAGTTGAAGAAGGCCGTGTTGCGTGGCTTCCTGGCGAGCCGTGACAAGGATCGCCTGTTGACCGCGGCGAAGTCCGAGCAGGTTGCCGAGTTGCGCAAGGAAGCGATTCGCGGTCTCGGGGCGATGGGGGCCAACGATGAGTTGTGGCAACTCTACCAAACCGAATCGAATGCCGAGGTCAAGACGGAGATTCTTTACGCCTTGCCCGGCAGGAAGGAGAATGCCGACCGGTTGATTGAGGCGGCGAAAGCCGAACGCGATCCCAAGCTGCGGAGGGAACTGGTGCGGCAGGTCGGCTACACGAAAGCGGAAAAAGCGCCCGAAGCCCTGGCTTCCATGTATGCGGGCGAATCGGATGCCAACGTGAAGCGGGCTATTATCGACGGGTTGCGCCATTCGGGCAGTGCCAAGGCGTTGGTGGATATCGCCAAGGTGGAGACGGACCTGAAGCTGAAGCGCAGTCTGGTGGAGACTCTGTCGCGCATGAAATCAAAAGAAGCGACGGACTACTTGATGGAGATGTTGAACAAGTAGGGCGGAGCGAAGTCCGCCTTTGCTTCTTCCGCGGTGCGCACAGGAGTGACACAGGCATCCACGCCCCGCAGGTGTTCGAACCACGCTTCCGCATCGCGGGTGAGGAAGATTTCGCCGAGGGTCGCAATCAATTGGGAGCGGCGCGGGTCTTCCGCGTATTGATCCGCGATGAGGTCGGGGCGGTGAAGCGCATTGCAGAGCGCGGCCCAGAATTTCGCCTCGAGTGCGCCGACGGAAACATACCGCCCATCTTTCGTTTTATAGACGTTGTAGCAGGCGTAACGCCCGCTGAGCATTTCGTCGCCACGGCGCGGCGGGACGCCCGTGGATGCCTGGGCGTAGGCCACCGGCAGCAGAAGGGCCGAGCCCTGTGTCATGCCGGCATCGATGAAGCAACCCTTGCCGGAACGCTCACGGGCATGCAGTGCCGCCAGCAATCCCATGACGGCGTACATCGATCCACCGGCGAGGTCGGCGATCTGCACTCCGGGAATCGCCGGTGGGCCGTCCGCGGGCCCGATCAGATCCAACACCCCGGACATGGAAAGGTAGTTGATGTCGTGGCCGGCCATGTCGCGGTACGGCGTGGCGTAACCGTACCCGGTGATGGCCACGTAAACGAGCCTCGGGTTGCGTGAGTGAATCGTTTCCCAGCCCAGCCCGAGCCGGTCCATGACACCGGGCCGGAACCCTTCCACCAGCACATCGGCTTCGTCCACCAGGCGCAGAAACGCATCCCGGTCCGTAGCGTCCTTGAGATCGAGCGCCACGCATTGCTTGCCGCCATTGACCATCTCAAACAGCGGCGGATTCATGGTGCGCAGGTAGTCGCCGGGGCCGCGGTCTTCGATCTTCAGGACACGAGCGCCCATCTGGACGAGCCACGCCGTGGCCATCGGCCCCGGGAGCAACCGTGTCAGATCCAACACCGTAATGCCGGTCAATGCGTTGGCTGGGAACATTGCCTCCACAGCTTACGCTTGCGGCCGGATTCAGGGCAACGGCGCGCTGCACTCCTCCTTCATGGCATGGGCGCGCGATCCATCGGCGCCGATGCCATGCAACAACTCCTCGAAGGTCTGCAGGGGAACGGCATTGCCTCCGGCGCCGACGGCGGGGATGGCGACGAAGCGCTCGGCGGCGCTGCGCGGGAACGGGTCGCTGCCGGCGGCGAGCATGCCGGGTCCCAACTCCACGTGTCCGGCGGGCACGCAGAGTTCGGGATGGTCAAACGGCGCGCGCTCATACTTCACGCGGTCGTCAGAGAGGGCCTTCAGGAAAGCTACCAGAGCGGCTTGCTGTGTGGCATTGGCGTTGAAGGGACGAATGTCGTTGTTGTTGGGATTGAAATCCGCACCGCGCCGGTAAAACTCCACCACCTGTTCGAGAGTGGCTTGCCCGCCATTGTGGAAATACGGGCCGGTGAGTTCGATGTTGCGCAGTCCGGAACTTTTGAATGTGCCGTTATTGCGGCCGGCGTCCTCGTCAACAGGGCGTACACCGGTGCGTTGAAAGGCATGCACATTCAATCCGCCGTTGTTGCCGCGGGCCGTGAAACTGGCGGCGGTGAATTCCGCTCCGCCGTGGCACTCATTGCAATTGCCATTGCCTGTGAAGATCTGCAGACCCTGCTGTTCCTCGGCGGTGAGCGCCGATGGGTCGCCTTCCTGGAATCGATCGAAACGTGAGTCGTTGGAAACGAGCGTGGCCTGGTAGGCCTGCATGGAGAGGCCCCAGAACAGCGAGAAGTTGTATTCCACCTGCGTGTGTTCGTCGTCGATGAGTTCGGTCGATTCCCAGTAGGCGGGTTGGAACGCGGCCTGAATGAGTCCGAGGTAGGTCACACGCTCCTGCAGGCCGCGGCCCTCGGCTTCGGCCAGTGGACCCAGCACACTGTCGTCGGTAGCAACCCGTTGCAAGGCCAGTGGCCTCAGGCTGAGCATCTTCTTGCCGAGTTTCGGCCACGTGCGCCCTTCGTAGGACATCTCAAGATGATCGAGCACTGGGCCCACGGCCTGTGAGGCGAGGCTGGCGTTGGTGATGCGGACCCGCTCCTTGACCAGCGCGCCGTCGCGGATGACGGCGATGCCCGGAGTGGCTTCGGGTTGGCCATTCACGGTGAATCCGTCGAAGATCTGGTTGGCGCGCCCATCCCAGAAGTTCAGCACGTTGAACACGGCGTTAATCACGGACGGCGAGTTGCGCACCGTCACGCCACGTACTTGCAGTTCGCCGGACATGAACTCCGGTTTATCGAACGAGTTCTCCCCAAGTTCGGCGGCTTCTCCGGGCATGATGTCGAGGAACTTGCGGCGGAACAGGCCGGCGGAACCGATGCGCAGGGAAGAGTCGCGCAGAACTTCGGAGTTGCGATTAGCCGGGTTGGCCAACACGCGTAGCGGAAACATTTGGGCTTCCAGGGTCTGGTTGACGGCGAAAGCGGCGAATGGATCGACGCCCTGGTTTTGCAGGCGGTGGTCCGCGCCGGCGTGGAAATGGCAGGTGGCGCATGCGGTGCGTCCATCGCTGCCGGTTTGCATGTCCCAGAAAAGGGCCTTGCCGAGTTGGACCAGCGCTTCCTGGTCGCGCACGAAAGTTCCCAGTTGCGGCGGGACGGGCGTCGCCACCGCTTTTAGGGAACGCAATTGCTGTGCGGGCGCAAAGCCGGCCAGCAGAAGTAACAGATAATGTGCTCTTAGCATCCCAGATACCCTTTCACACTAGGGATGAACCCGCCGCTCATGTCAGCGGTCGCATACGTTAGGGAAATCTTACAAAAAAGTCCGCAACACGTATACTGGGATTTCACCCGCCATGAAAACCATCGTAGCCACTGACAGCGCTCCCAAGGCCATCGGCCCCTATTCGCAAGCCACAGCTCATAACGGACTGGTGTATTTGAGCGGACAGATCCCACTCGATCCCGCCACCATGCAGATTATCGAGGGAGACATCGCCGCCCAGACGGAGCGGGTGATGGAGAACCTGAAAGCCGTGCTGGAGGCCGCGGGTTCGTCGCTCTCGCAGGTGCTGAAGACCACTGTGTACCTGAAGGACATGGGTGAGTTCGCCAAGATGAACGAAGTCTACGGACGTTATTTTCCGGACTCGCCGCCGGCGCGGGCGACGGTGGAAGTGGCTCGCCTGCCGCGGGATGTGCGGGTCGAAATCGAGTGTATCGCCATTGCCGGATAGCTGTATCGTTTCGTGCCGTGAAGCATCTATATGATTTATGGCACAGAAAATAGAACAGACAGTCCATATCGGTCTTGATGCCGGTACCGCCAGCGCTATCGCTGAGATTCTGAAGAAGCACCTTGCCGACCAGCACGTGCTGTATGTGAAGACCCGCAATTTCCATTGGAACGTGAAGGGCCTTCGTTTCACGGAACTCCACAAACTGTTCGAAGAGCAATACACGCAACTCGCCGAAGCGATTGATTCCATGGCGGAGCGCATTCGCATGCTGGGCGCCGCCGCACCGGGTTCGATGTCTGAATTCCTGGCGCTCACGCGACTCAGTGAACACAAGGGCAGGGTGCCCAAAGATACGGAAATGATCGCGGAATTGTTGGGCGACCACGAAGCGATCATCCGGCAACTACGTGAGGATATCGACACGGTGGACGGCGATCTTGGGGATGCGGGGACGGCGGACTTTCTCACCGCGCTGATGCAGGATCACGAGAAGACCGCTTGGTTCCTGCGCGCTCACCTCGAATAGGCCTGTACGATGTGCTGCACGCCTTCCTGGAACACGGTTTCCGGCGGCAGAAGGCTGAGCACCGCATGGCCGTCGGTTTCGAAATCGTAGAAGAATCCCGGCTGGAGTTGCACATTGTCCTGTTCCAGAAGCCGGATCACGAATTCGGCTTCGTCCATGTGGGGCGGTAACGGGAGGATTGCGCTCCAGCCACCTTCCACAGGCAGAGGCTTCGCATTTTCTTTTAGTGTGCGCAGGTTCGCCGCGGTTCGATCCTGAATCTGGCGGCGAATGCCGGCGCCAAGTTCCAGGAGTTTGGGCAGAGCATTCTGCACCGGTGTGCTGACCGACAGGAATGTGTCCGCGATCAGCTCGATCCGCTCCATCGCCCGTGCGCGCGCATGCGCCGGCCCGCCAATCACCATCCAACCCGCTTTCATCTGTGGCAATCCGGCGCGCTTGGAAAGGCCGTCCAGGCGGAACACCAGCGAGTCCGCCTCCACTTCGCTCCAATTCACCGGCACATGCATGCCGAGCGGATAGCAAGTGAAGACCTCGTCGCTGACCAGCGCAAGCTGATGCTTGCGGCAGATGGCGGCGAGGCGGGAGACTTCTTCCCGGCTGACGAACGATCCCGTGGGATTGTTGGGATTCACCAGCAGGATGGCGCGCGTGCGTTCGGTGATGGCCGATTCCAGCCAATCAAAATCAATTTCCCAGCGGCGGCCATAGCGCAGCCAGTAGGGAACCAGTTGCACGGATTCGAGCGTGGCCAGGAACTCGAACAGAGGATAGGACGGCTGGGGTGTCAGGACATTATCGCCGGGATCGCAGAGCAGCTTGAACAGATAGCTGTAGCTTTCGCTGGTGCTGGCGGTGATGACAACACGGTCCACCGGCACGTGCATCTCGCGGGCCACGGCTTCGCGTGCGGGCATCGTACCCAGCGGGGATGGTTCGTAGAGCAGGCTGCGTGGATCGGCCAACGCTTCGGCGATTTCCGGCGGATAAAGGAATCCCGCGCGTGTCGGGTTCGATTCTGTCAAATCCAGAAGACGGGCGCCCGAGGAGCGCTTCCGCTCCAGCAACTGCGAGTATTCGTTTGGCTCCAGTTCCCAGGGGATACGGCGCGAGAACACTACACGGTCCTGCCGATAGCGGTCTGGCCCACGTCGACGTTGATGGTTTCGCCGGTGATGGCGGTGGCATCCGCGGCCAGGAACACAGCGGCCGCTCCCACTTCATCCGGAGTGGCGATGCGTTTGAGCGGCGTGGTCTTTTCGGCTTCATCGAAGACTTCCTTCGGCCATCCGGCAAAGCGCGTGCGGACGAAGCCCGGCGAGATCGCATTGACGCGCACATCCGGCGCCAGCACGCGGGCGAAGGACTTGGTCATCGAAATCACGCCAGCCTTCGACGCGGCATAGACGATGGAACTGCCCTGGCCGCTATAGGGAGCGATGGAGGCGATGTTGATGATGGACGCGCCAGGCCGCTGCTTCAGGTATGGCGCGGCGGCACGCATGCAGAAGAAGGCGCCCTTCAGGTTGGTGTTGAGGGTCTTGTCCCAGATCTCCTCGGTGAGATCGTCGAGTTGCGCGTGGGGGACGCGCTTGCTCCAGCCGGCGTTATTCACCAACACATCGATGCCGCCATAGCGCGAGGCAATATCCGCGAACATCGCTTTCACCTGAGCTTCATTGACGACGTCGGTCTGGTAGGCGATGGCTGATCCACCGGCCGCGGTGATGGCAGCGACGGTGTCTTCGCTGGCTTCCTTGGAACTGGCGTAGTTCACGATGACCTGCGCGCCTTCGGCGGCCATGCGCTCACTGATGCCACGCCCGATGCCAGTGCCCCCTCCGGTGACGATGACGACTTTGTTCTTCAGTTTCATAAGACTCCTTCGAAGGCCTGGCGGTTGGCTGCGACCCATGCCTCAAAGCTTTGCATCCCAGAGTAGAGGCGTTTGGACTCATCCATGTCGCCCTGGCGGCTGAGGATGTAGCGGCGGTTGAAGTCAAACATGTTGGCGAGATCGTCCGCGCCGGGGAAGCCGAAGGCCGCGAAGGTGTGGCGCGGCACGTGATGATAGACCACCGATTTGTGCAGAACCTTGCTCAAAACCTGCGCGTAATGCGCCGGCGGCATGTCCTCCCCGACGATTCCGATGGTTCGATTGAGGAACCGTTCGCGATCGGCGAACACTTGCGCCACTACGCCTCCCGTATCCGCCACGCTCACCGCGGCGAGGTTCGTGTCGCCCTGCGGAAATCCGAAGGTGTAGGTGCCGTCTTCCTGCTTGCGTGGCGGAAAGAAGCTGAGGAAGTTCTCGTAATAGAAGGCGACGTGCACCTGCGTCATGGGGAGACCCAGTTTCGTGGCGTAGTCTGCGAGCTTCGCCTTGATGTCGAAGTGCGGCACACTCAGTTCGCCGCCGCTCATCTGATAGGCGTGGGGCAGACTGCTGAAGACGAAGTGCTCAACGCCGGACGCTGCCACGGCATCGATCAGATTCTTACCGAGGTCGAGTTCCTTGTCGAACGCCTCCCAGAAATTCGTGACGCCGAACACCCCATGGCATCCGGTCATGGCGGCGCGCAGGCTGTCCGGATCGGCCATGGTTCCGACCACCACTTCCGCGCCCAACTGCCGGAGTGCGTCTGCCTTTTCCCCGGCAGGATTGCGTGTCAGGGCGCGAACGCGGAAGCGTCCCTGCTCCAGCAGATGGCGGGCGACGCTGCCGCCTTGGGCGCCGGTTGCGCCGGTTACCAGAATCGATGATTGTGCCACCCCACGAATGTATCAACACATTGCCGCCTGCGTCACCATGCCGCGTGGCTGGCCCGGTGTACCCGCCAGTTGATACAATCAAGCAGTCAGAAAGTTGATTGTGTAATGCGGACATTGGTGTCTTTTATTGTCCTCCTGGCCATTTGTGCTGATCTGCTCTCCGCGCAGCGCCGCAAGCGCGGCAAAAAGGGTGAGGAGGAGGAAATCACGCAGACCTTGGAGATCCCCAAGGATCCGCCCGCGGCCGTCGCCGGTGATCCGCAGCGGTTCACCTATTTCACCGCTCCGCTCTCTTCGAAAGGGCTGCTGTCGCAGCAGACGCGCGATGGGCTGAAGGCGTTGCGGCGGATGGTGCGCGGCGCCTCGATCCTGAAGATCCGCGCTTTCGTAGCCGGAACCGGAGATTTGCGCCGGGTGCAGGCGATCGTCAGTGACCAATTCACGGACTGGCATCAGCAGATTCCCGCACTCACCACCATCCTGGTGGGCGGATTGCCCATGGAAGGGGCGCAGGTGTTGCTGGAAGCTATAGCCTCCGACAAGAAGCCCGTCAATCCGCATGGCATCGTGCTTTTTTCGGGTCAACAGGTCACCTCTAAAGAACCACTCGAAAAGATTGAGCCGCTATTTCGCCAGTCGCTCGACAACCTTGCGACCGCGGTGAAAGGCGTGGGCATGACGAATGCCGATGTCCTGCGCATCACTTGCTTTTCCAGCACGCTGGGAGATCATGGCCAGCAGCGGCAATTACTGGTGGAACGCTTCCCCAAGGCGCAACACACGATCGTGCAGGTGCTCCGCGGATTGACTACGGGTCTGGTGGAATGCGAAGCGGTGGGCCGGGCCGCGGCGAACCCCGGTGCTCCCATGAAGACGGTAAATCCCGCCGGGCTTGAGCCATCGCCGAACTACTCACAGGCAGTGATCGTGAGTGCGCCGAAAGTGATTCTCACCGGTGGACAGATGGCCTTCCGCGCCGAGCCGGACGATATCCGCCTGGCATTCGAACGGCTGGGGAAATCGCTCGAGCAGGCAGGCGGCAACTTGAAGAACTCGGCGATGACCAGCTACTATCCGCTGGCCACATCGACGATCGACAAGATCCGGCAGATCCGCTTCGAGTTCCTCGACAAGTCGCAGCCCCCGGCCAGCACTATGCTGTTGTTTGAAGGGCTGCCTTCGATGGATGCGAGCTTTGTGATGGAGGTCGTTGCGCTACCCTAGAGTCGCGATGGCTTCCGATTCTCCCTTTGCCGACATGCCCGCGGAGGAGTTCCGCAAGGCGGGTCACGAAATTGTCGATTGGATTGCGAATTATCTGGCGGATCCCCGCAGCCGTGCCGTGATGACAAGCATCGCGCCGGGAGATCTGGTGGACAAGCTGCCTTCCGAAGCGCCGGAGCAAGGCGAAACCTTCGAGGCGATTTTTCGCGACTTCCAGGAATTGATTGTTCCCGCCAGCACGCTGTGGAATCATCCCCGCTTCTTCAATTTTTTCTCCGTCTCGACCAGCGGCCCCGGGATTCTGGCCGAGGCATTGATTGCCACGCTGAACATGAACGGGATGATCTGGAAGTCGTCGCCCGCCGTGACGGAGTTGGAGCAGGTGACGTTGGGCTGGCTCCGCCAATGGTTGGGTTTACCCGATTCGTTTTTCGGAATGATTCACGACACGGCGTCGCTCGCGACGATGCATGCGATCCTGGCCGCGCGCTCGATGGCCGATGGCGGCATTCGCAGTGAGGGCAGTTCGCCGGGCATGGTGCTGTATACCTCCGAGCAGGCGCATTCTTCCGTGGAGAAAGGGGCGCTCGCGCTCGGGATTGGGCAGCGCTTTGTGCGCAAGATCGGGCTTGATGGGGCGTATCGCATGCGGCCGGATCTGCTGCGGGAGGCGATTGCCGCCGATCGTGCCGCCGGGCTGCGTCCGTTCTGCGTGGTGGCAACGGTGGGGACTACGGCGACTACGGCTGTGGATCCGGTTCCGGCGATCGCCGATATCTGCGAGGCGGAGAATCTGTGGCTGCATGTGGATGGCGCCTACGGGGGACATGCCGGACTGGTGCCGGAATACCGGCATTATCTCGATGGCTGCGAGCGGGCCCATTCTTTTGTTGTGAATCCACACAAGTGGCTGTTTACGCCGATTGACCTGAGCGCATTCTACACGCGGCATCCCGAGTATTTGCGGCAGGCGCTGTCGCTGGTGCCTTCGTATTTGCAGTCGGCGGAGAATCCCCGGGCTGTGAACTACATGGATTACAGCGTGGCGCTGGGACGGCGTTTCCGCGCGCTGAAGCTGTGGTTCGTGATGCGCTATTTCGGGCATGAGCGAATCACCGGCATAGTGCGCCGGCATATCGACATGGCGCACCGGTTGGCCGAGCGAATCGCGGCCGATCCGCGATTTGAATTGGTGGCCCCGGCGCCGTTGTCGCTGGTCTGCTTCCGGCTCAAGGGGCCGGATGAAAGAACCCGGCAGTTGCTCGACAGGGTGGACCGGGAGCGCACTGCTTTTCTGGGACAGACCGTTCTCGATGGGAGACTGGTGGTGCGCTGGGCGATCGGGAACATTCACACGACCGATGAGGATCTGGAGGAAACTTGGGCTTTGATCCAGCGCTGCGCGGAGGAACCAGCCGGATCGTGAGCTACAATCCGATGGCCCGGCCAGCAGCCACCGCCAAAGCATGCGCCACCATCGATGCTCGGACGCCTTGCCCTGCGACATAAGCCCGTCCCAGCGCCAGCCCCAGGACGAAGGTTAGCGCCACGTGCTGCCAGTTCGGGAAGTGCCGGAAAGGCAGGTGGACGAGTGCGAAGATCACACTCGCCGCCACCAGTCCCGGCCACTGGCCCCACCACCGCATCAGCCGCTGCTGCAGCACTCCCCGGAACAAGATCTCTTCCGAGGCTCCCACCAGCAGCATGATGCCAACAAAGCCGAGGGGCGCTTTATACCACCATCCGCGGGTCAGGGCGAAAGTGCCATAGTCCAGGAGGATCATCACGGCGGCAGCCGCGGGCAGGAAAGCGAAAAAATGAATCGCGCCGATCCGCCACTCGCGTGCGCTGGGGAGGAACCCGAATTCGATGCCCGTAGGATTGCGGTTGAGCAGCGTCACCAATCCGAGGCGCACCCACATCAGGTGGCCGAGGATGGACATGGGGACGCGCTCGTGCACGTTCGGATACAGGGCGGGGAAGGTGCGTGCAAGGTAGACCGCGGCCAGAAACGCAATCAGCAGCAGATCCGCGCCCACTCGCTCCGGTATGAGATCGAACCACCATACAACCGCCGCTGCCAGAATCGCCAGCAAGACGACTGTGGACGGTTCCGCCAGCCCCAGCGGTGCGGTGTACAGAAGATAAGGAACCACCGCGCTCACCGCCAGCGCCCATTTCGGCCAGGACTGGCGCACCATTGGGAAACCACAGGTCAGATAGAGTACCGCTTCCAGGACAAGCGCGGCGAGAATGACCCACAGCGAAACCCCGCCCAGCCCCAACTGTTGCCCGTAGGCATAGCCCGCGAGGCCTCCCCCCACGGCGACCGCCAGCGCTGCAATTCGATAGTTCCGCACGCGACTCCGCGGTCCTATAGGCCGCTCTGCGATCCGTCGATCTTCTGGCCGCCCAACAAAGCGAACAGTAGTTTCCAGTTGTAGCCGGGATTCTGGAAGGTGAGAGCGCGTAGCAGAGTCACCAGCACTGCCTGCGCCTGCATCAGAAAGCCTGCGAAGAAACCCAGGCGCTTGCTCAGGAAGTGTGTGGCGCCGTTGAGGCGGTCGGCGGCCAGAATGACGCGCTGGTTGACCGGCCAGTTGCGCGCCGATTCCGCGTCCGAATGATCCACCGCCTTCACATCGGGCAGCAGCAACGCTTTGCGTCCGGCGTGCCGGATCTGAAACGCCAGTTCCAGATCGCCGCCCCATTCGCCATAGCGCTCATCGAAGTAGTTCATTCCCTTGAGAAACGCGCGGCGGATGAGGAGCGCCTTGCGTCCCGGGTATTCGACAGCCATGGGTTCGCCGGCGTTCGGAATGCCGGCCGCGAGACCCGCATCCTGCTGCCATGCCTGCCACAACTCGCTCCGCTGCGGCAATTTCCGGGTCTGCGGCACTGGTGCTCCGGACGTGTCCACCAACAGCGGGCAAACGGCGGCCTCCCCCAATTCCTCAAAGCGCGCCAGCAGCCGCGCGACGGTGTCTGGCGCCACTTCCACGGACGGATCGAGAAACAACAGCAGGTCCGCCTTTGCGCTTCGGATGCCGATATTCAAGGCACGTGTTGCGCCGAAATTTCGCGGCATGCGCAGGAACGTGATCCCGGGAAAATCGAGATCCCATTGCGTGGTGGTGTCGTAGTTGGCGATATCGAGAACGACGACCTGCAGGCGCGGCAGCAAGGTGGATTTCTCCAGCGCCTGTAGGCATTGCCGCAGGATCTGTCCGCGGCGGTAAGAGGCAACGATGATCGTCGCCAACGGACCGGATTCCTGCTCCTGTTCCGGTTGTGGTGCTAGCTGCTCCTCCATGGTGGGAACCCACGATGATAGCAGGAGCAGGGGGGCGGGGGTGCGCGCTCCGCCTATTCCATCTCGTTGGGGCGGAACCGGTGCATGGCCCGGTTCATTTCATCTTGCCTTTGTTCCATGTCGTACAGTTTCATGGATTTTTGCACGGGCGAGATGCGCTCTTTGCCCGTGTT
>CALFYN010001014.1 GCA_937952345.1 uncultured Acidobacteriota bacterium | reverse complement strand
GCTATAATTGCCGCGATGGCCTTTAGCGAGGGAACTCCGGTCGACGTTCTGCATTTGCACACGTACTTCTTCTTCCCTTTCTCCATCGACAAGCGAGCGGTACAAAGCAATCACGGTGGTGCATGGTCATCGAAGACGCACTGGATCGACGGATTGGACGATTGGATCGCGGAGCACCACAGTGGGGCGGAGTCGGCGCTGGTGGCCAATGTAGGGGGGTGGAAGAGGGCAGCCTATACGAGGTTCGACATGGATTCGCCCGCGTATCAGGACATGGTGTTCTTCCATCCTTTCGTCCGGCGCGTGTTCTTCGATAGCGCGGGCACACCGGAGTCCGGCGAATCGCTGCTGCGCTGCTACCACATTCCGCTCGATGAGAAGCGATTGTTTCTGGAGGCGCAGGATAACAAAGGGCGATCAGCGCGTGTGCAGATTACGGATCTGCGGCTGTTTCTGTTCGCGAACGGGATTGGGATTCTCAGCATCGGGGTGGAGGCATACAAGCTGCCGGTGGCGCAGGCGTTGTGGATCAACGAATCGATGCGGAAGGTCTATCCATCCTCCAGCAGGCAGGTGCGCGAAGGCCGCTTCCCTTCCCGATTCGCCATCGTTCAGGAACGCGACGGAAAGGATTACGTCCTGGCGCAAGAGCGTTTTGAAGATTGCGCGGGGATGAGTGGCTTCTTGCCGCCTCTATCGAAGACCATCACGGCGCTATTGTATTTCGCAGATTACGACAAGGATGAATTCGAGCCGGTTCTGGATGAGCGCATGATCGTGTTCACCTACGCGGCACTTGATCCGGCGCGCCTGCCGGAGAATTACGTGGCGAGCGAGGACTACCGGATTCTACTTAGCCGCTTCCTGTACGTGGATCGCGATGGCGACGATTACCGTTACGACAAATATTTCGTCCGACAACAGATGATGCGGCAGTTGTATACGCGATGGGCGCATCAGGGCACCTACTATGGGGCTACCAGTTACTCCAATATCACGATGTGCATCGGCAATTTCGACTGCGATGAGCATGAACTCCGGGAAGGTTTCCTGATTCATCGCATGTTCGATGGACGCTATTATCTGATGGCGATGGTGGCGCTCTTCTATCGGGCTACACTACTGCATTTCGCCGAGATTAGCGCTCAGGTGTCCAAGACGCTCTATTTAGATCAGCAGGACGGAAAGCTGTCGCTTGAGAACATCCAACTGGCCAACGATCTGCGGGCGGACTTCCTGCATTTTGCCAATTACTGGTATTTCGATGAACTGGCGAACAAAGAAGAGGAGATCGACCACTTCCTGTTACAGTGCCGCGAGTACCGTACACAGGTGATGAAAGAAGAGATTGAGGAAGAGGTGGAGAAACTGAACGCGTCAATGCACACCTATTTCCAATTCCGGAATACGGAAGCCGTGAACCGTTTGGCAATGTTGAGCCTCATTTTCGGCGCCGGTGCGATTCTTACCGGGTTCTTCGGCATGAACTTCGGGCGCGAATTCGGCAAGCTGTTCTTCGACGCGGACCCGCGCCTGCCTTGGGTTCACTACACCTCTGTGACAGGGGTGATCCTGCTGGCTTTCGGTGCGCTCACGTTCGGGGCGTATGTGGTGGTGGCAAACTGGAGCGACTACAAGTCGATTCTGCTACCACGGAAGAACGGGCGGCCGAACTTCTGATCACAGCCAGGCGAGGGCGTGATCTCCCGTGGATTGCATACGCGCACGAAGCTTCTTACGCAGTTCCTCTCGAATGGATCTCAACTTGTCGTCGGCGATGAGGTCGTTATTCTCGGCGGGGTCGGCAATGCAGTCATAGAGGCTTTGCTTTTTCGAGGCAAAGACAACCAGCTTGTGACGCTTCGCGCGGATGAGACGGTAAGGTTCGATGGCGACGCGTGCAGCGAGTCCTTCGGCGCGGGGATCGTCCCAAGTGGCGAAGGCCGCATCGATCTTGCCCTTTCCTGTGTCGAGATAGGAACGCACGCTGCGCCCGGCGAGGGGATGCGCTGGTTTCACGCCCGCAAGATCCAGCCAGGTGGCAACGGCGTCGATGCTGGCGACAGGGTCGTCCACTTTGGCACGTGCCTTCACCGCACCGCCCGCGACGAAATAGGGCACACGCACCGATTCATCCCAATGCCGCACCTTGCCGCTCCAATTGCGAGTGCCCGACATGTAGCCGTTGTCCCCAATGAAGAACAGCATGGTGTTATCCCAGTGGCCTTGGGCCTTGAGCGCGTCCACGAGGCGGCCGACCGCTTCATCGAGATGCGTGATGACGGCGTAGTAGGTGATCCAATCGAACTTGGCTCCGCCCGGTGGATGTAAGGGCGGGGCGATTTCCGCGCTGTTCTTGCCCTGATAGTGCTGCCTGTATTTCTCCGCGGCGAACCAGGGAGTGTGCGGAGCGTTATAGGCAAGCCAGAGGAAAAACGGCTGCTTCGCTTCCTTGGTGGCGGCAATGGAGGCATCGGTAAACAAGTCAGTGATGTGGCCGGAAACGGTCTCGTCCTGGCCCTGCTGGCCGCGGCGCAGCTTCGGGTCACGATAGACGCTGCCTCCTCCGCGCAGCCACAAGGGCGATCGCGCGAAGCCACATTCGGCAGGTTCCGGCTTGATGTGCCACTTTCCGATGTGGATCGTGTCGTATCCGGCACGGTGCAGTTGCTCGACGGCTGTGGGGTTTTCATTGTGCTGGAACGCCGTCTGGCCGTTGCTGATGAGTCCGGTCTGATACGTCTCGCGGCCGGTAAGCATGATGCCCCGGCTGGGCGCACACTGCGAGGTGCTGATGATGCCATTGGTGAAGAAGACCCCCTCGCGCGCGAGCCGGTCGAGATTGGGCGTGTGGATGTGCGGATTGCCCGCCGCGCCGAGGCATTGGAAGTGA
The DNA here is from genome assembly GCA_937952345.1 of uncultured Acidobacteriota bacterium. GTDB lineage: Bacteria > Acidobacteriota > Terriglobia > Bryobacterales > Bryobacteraceae > CADEFT01. The sequence continues at coordinate 10,926 of CALFYN010001014.1, read as the reverse complement.
TGATCGTCGCTGAAGACGAATACGATATTCGGTTTGTTGGCTGCCCGGAGTGGAGCAGCGAGCGAAGCGAACAGAAGTTGGCGTCGGGTCATTTCGTTTTCCCTTATTCACGTACGATGGAACCGGGGTTAATGGAAGCAATGCGCGGCGTTCCGGCGGCCCGCAGAATAAGGTCGAGTTCGCGGGTGAGAATCTCGATGACGCGTTCGACGCCGGGTTGGCCAAACGCGCCCAAACCCCACAAATACGGACGTCCGATACAGATGGCGCGCGCACCAAGGGCCAGTGCTTTGTAGATATCAGTGCCACGGCGAATGCCTCCGTCCATGAGGACGGGAATGCGCCCAGCAACAGCGCCGACGACTTCCGGCAGGGCTTCGATGGACCCGCGCCCGGCATCGCTGTCGCGCCCACCATGGTTGGAGACGATGACCGCATCGACGCCCGCCTTCGCCGCAAGCGAAGCGTCTTCGGCAGTCTCGATGCCCTTCAGCACGAGCTTCATCTTGCTCAGATCGCGCAAGCGCTGTACGAATTGCCAACTCATGGAGGAGTTGGTGTGCTTCTGGTTCACCATGTCGATACCCGTGAACATGGGCTTGCGATCGTAGAAGCGGCCGGCAGGGTGGCAAGTGAGGCAATTGCGTGTATCGAGTTTCTTGTAGCGCAACTCGGTTTCGGAATTGCGCGGGCCGGGACGATCAACGGTGAGCACCAGGACCGGGCATCCCGCGGATTCGGCGCGCGCAACGAGTTTCTTCGTTTTCTCCCAATCGGGCGGCGCGTAGAGTTGGAACCACACGGGCTCGCCTCGGGCTTTGTTTACCTCTTCGATGGGGCAGGTGGTGACGGTGGAGAGAATCTGAAGGGTCTTCTGCTTCGCAGCAGCACGGGCAACCACGATCTCACCGTTGGCGTGGAATGCGTTGAGACTGCCCGCGGGAGCGAGGATTATGGGCGTCTCCCAGGTTCTGCCGAACAGTTCGACGCGCATGTCCACTTTGGAGACATCGATGAGACGGCGGGAGCGGATCTGCAGCCGTTCAAAGCCGTTCCGGTTGGCGCGGAGCGTGACGTCGTCGTCGACACCGCCGGCAAGATAGCCGTAATGTGCGGGAGGAAGCGCCTTGCGCGCGGCCGCTTCGAAATCGAACACATTGAGCGCGTCGGCGGCCGAGCCGATGACTGATGGCGGAAGTTGCTGCGCAAGCACGGGGCTCGCGGCGAGGTAGTGGAGGAAACGGCGGCGCGCTGGATGCATGTTGCTCCTGTTGAGGAATCTATAGAATATTATGCGAACCGGCATGATGAGAAGAAGAACGTTTGTTTTCGGAACTGCGGCCGCTGGATTGCTGGCCGCCGGGCGAATGCGAGTGGGATGCCAGAGCCGATCCTATGCGGCTCCGAAGCGAGATGTGACGCAATTCCTCGCGTACCTGGATGACATGGCGGCGGCGGGATACGAGGGGTTCGAAACCAACTACATCAGCCTGGAGACGGCTTTTGCCGACCCGGCACCGGTACGCGCGGAGATCGCCAAGCGCAAGATCGAGTTAATCGGCCTGCACGCCGGCTCTCCGCTGCACACTCCGGAGCAGGTGGCGAAGGCGGAGGCGCTCTTCGCTCATGTGGCTGCCGGGGTCAAGGCGTTAGGCGGAACATATGTGATGCTGAGTCCGGCCGCAGGCAAGGATCAAGCCTTGTGGGAAACAAAGGCTGCTGCCATCGAGCGCTTGGCCAAGGTCTGCCGGAAGGCGGGGGTGGAGTTGCTGGTGCACAATCACGTAGAAGAAGCCCGAAACAATTTTGAGGAGTTTCGTTTTCTGTTGCGGCATTCCAGCGTGCGGCTGCTGGTGGATGTTGGCCATGCCACGCGGGCGGGGGTGAATGCGTCGTCGTTCTGCGTGGAGCATCATGGGCGGATTGCGGCTGTGCACGTGAAAGACTGGAAAGGCGACCACATGACACAGGTGACGCTCGGCACAGGTGATGTGGATGTCCGCGGTGCGCTGGCAGCGCTGCGAGGCAAGGATTGGCAGGGCTGGGTGATTGCGGAGTTGGAGGGGAATCCGGTGCCTGGGGTTTCGAGGGAGCGCAATGTGCGAAATGCTCGGGAGTACTTGAGAAAGGTGATTTGAGATGCGTGTTGCGAACGCCCTTACGCGGCGCGGGTTCCTTGGAACCCCATTGGTATCCCTGCCGGCGCTCAGCCAGGGACGCGCCAGACCCAACGTCATTATCGTGATGACCGACGATCAGGGCTACGGAGACCTCTCCTGCCATGGAAATCCAGTACTGCGGACGCCGGCAATGGACCGGATGCACGCAGAGAGCATCCGCTTCACCGATTTCCATTCGGCACCGATGTGCACGCCGACGCGGGGACAACTGCTGACGGGGTTGGACGCGCTGCACAACGGTGCGACGTCCGTGACAGCCGGGCGCGCAATCGTACGGCGCGGCATCCCCATGATGCCGGAATTGTTCCGGGCCAGCGGATATGCGACCGGTGTGTTCGGCAAGTGGCATGTTGGGGATACGTACCCGTACCGGCCGATGGATCGCGGATTCGATGTGGCGAAGTATCATCACGGCTTCGGCATCAGTTCAGCCGTGGAATTGGGCAATGACTATGCGAACGGGCGCTATCAGGACAACGGAGTGACGAAGAAATTCGACGGCTACTGTACGGATTTCTGGTTCGCCGAAGCGATACGATTCATGGGAGATTGCGCGCGACGGAAGCAGCCGTTCTTCTGTTACCTGCCGACGAACACTCCGCATGGACCTGCATGGGTGGACAGCAAGTACTCCAAACCGTATTCCGGGCAGCGGCCACAGGCGGCGAATTTCTTCGGGATGATCGCCAACCTGGACGAGAATATGGACAGGCTGGAAACATTTCTGGCACGCAGTGGTCTGAAGGAGAATACAATTTTCGTGTTCCTCACGGACAACGGCGGCACGGGCGGAGTCAATGTATTCAACGCCGGAATGCGCGGGAGAAAGACGCAGTTGTATCACGGCGGCCACCGCGTGCCATGCTTCGTTCGGTGGCCTGCGGCGAAGTGGAAAACGCCAGCGGACACGAGCGTACCCGCGCAAATGCAGGATCTGTTGCCGACGCTGGTGGATCTGTGCGAGTTGAAGAAGCCCGCGGGCGCGCAATTTGATGGAGCCAGCCTGGCCGGCATTCTGCGCGGGCAGACGCGCCAACTGGCGGACCGGATGCTGGTGGTGCAGTACGGCCAGATTCTGAAGAAGTGGGAGTCCTGCGTCATCTGGGGCAAGTGGCGTTTGGTGAACGGCACGGAACTGTACAATCTCGCCGATGATCCGGGCGAAAAGTCGGATGTGGCGGCGGCGAACGCTGACGTTGTGCGCAGGATGCGCGCACATTATGAGCAATGGTGGAGCCGTTTGGAACCGGGACTCCGGGAATACGTGCCCGTCGTTGTGGGCGCTTCCCAACAGAATCCGGTGTACCTGTGTAGCGCGGACTGGCAGGATATCTATTGCGACAATCCGAACGCGGTGCTGAGCGGGGCCGCCGGGCCACGCGGCGGGCCGTGGAACGTCCTGGTGGAGCAGGATGGGGAGTACGAAGTTGCTCTGGCGAGGTGGCCGTTCCATGATCCGCTGCCGCTGTCGGCAGCGCGCCCGGCACAGCAACTGACCTATGGCTCACTGCCGGAGGGTAAGGCCTTTCCCATCGCGTCGGCCACGTTGCAGATTGCCGGGCAACGGCTCAATGGACGAGCGAGGTCCGGCGATCACAGCATCCTATTCCGCGTCAAGTTGAAGGCGGGCACTCGCACCCAGTTGCACGGCTGGTTTCAGGATGAAGCCGCAAATGACCTGTGCGGGGCCTACTACGCGAGGGTGAAGCGCCTATAAGCGCGAACGCGCCCGCGGGCGGAGATTCGCGGGCGCGTTCAGCAAGTTGGGCGATTGATCCGATCAACGCACCAACTTGGCGGCAATTACGACCCGGACGGGATTCTGTGCCACCAGGCGCGAAGTGACGAGTTCGCGTTCCTGCTTGGATTTGGGAAGCTCCCGCACAACGTTCGGATGCCAAACCTGCGACAGGAAGTAGCGGTCGTTGTAACGGTTGAAGATCAGCTTGACGTTGTCCGACGACATGTCCTTTGGATACACGCTAAACGCTACCGCCAATGCGGAGTCGTTGGTGTCGAAGTCACGGACCATGATCCACGTCCGTTCCGGCGAGAACGTAACTCTATACTCGCCCGGCGGAAGTGTAACTCCAGCCATCTCGAAAGCAAATGGGATCTCCGCGCTTAAAGCCGGTGCGGCTGTCTGTGCGCTCGCCAGCATCACGGCCAGTAGCGCCACAATGGCTACCCGGAGGATTTTCATGACCTCTCCTTTCAATGGAAATGACGTCACACGAGTGGAGAAAGTGCGCCAAAGCAGCCCTGTAACCACATCAAATTTTTCTCAAAGCGCACTAGGAACATTTAGATGGCAACTGCGTCTTCTATGAAGTGGGATGTGGAAGCACACGCCATGATGTTCCAGTTTGGTTCGTACGTCCTGGACCCTGACCGAAGGGCGTTGCACAAAGACGATTGCCCCTTGCACCTGACTCCCAAAGAGTTCGATATTCTGCTGGTTCTGCTGGAGCACTCTGACCGTGCAGTGAGCCGCGACGAGTTGATCGGCAAAGTCTGGCCCGGCATAACGGTGGAAGATTCTAACCTGACGCAGAACATTTTTCTGCTTCGCAAAGCACTGGGGGAAACCGCCACAGGGCAACCTCACATAGAGACAATTCCAAAGCGCGGCTATCGCGTGGCGGTTCCTGTGAAGAGAAAAACCACACATCGCGAGTGGCGAATGAGGGCGGTGCTGATTTTGTCGCTGTTGGCATGGAGTCTGCTTTGCTACTGGATCGGCCGTTCGCGTTTTCCGTAGCAGACGCGATATGCTCTAGCGCATGTCTGGATTCCGTTGGAGCACGGTAGGTCCGGCAATTCTTCTCACCGCAACCAGCGTCGGAGCGGGCGACATTCTCACCGGCAGCCTGGCAGGAGCGGAGGCTGGAACGGCAGTGCTGTGGGCCGTGCCAGCGGGCGTCATTCTCAAGTGGACCCTGACCGAAGGGATCGCCCGCTGGCAAATGGCAACGGGCGAGACGCTGCTGGAAGGCTGGGTGACGCGTCTGGGCCGGTGGATCCAATGGGTGTTTCTTGCATACCTGATGCTGTTCGCTCTGGTGACCGGGGGGATGCTGGCCAGCGCTTGCGGGGTGGCGGCGACGGGCCTTGTACCGGCGGGTCCGCCACAGACATCACGGATGCTGTGGGCGTCGGCACACTCGTTGCTCGGCATCGGTTTGATCTGGTTCGGCGGGTACGAGGCGTTGAAACGGGTACTGGCGGTTTGTGTCGGGGCAATGTTCCTCACCATGTGCTTGACAGCGTTCCTGTTGGCGCCGGATTGGAGCGCAGTTGCGGCGGGGCTGATACCATCGCTGCCTGCAACTGGAAGCCGGTGGGTGGTGGGGTTGATCGGCGCCATCGGCGGAACCATGGCGCTGGTGAGCTACGGATATTGGATTCGCGAAGAAGGCCGCTCCGGCGAAGAGGGTTTGCGTGCCTGCCGGTTCGATCTGTTGCTGTCCTATGCGGTGATTGGGGTGTTCGGCTTCGCGGTGGTGATCATTGGGTCACGCGTGCAGGTGAAGGGCCAAGGAACGGAACTCGCCTTGCTGCTGGCCGCGCAATTGTCGCGAAGCCTGGGTCCGGCGGGACAGTGGATCTTTCTGATTGGCTTCTGGGCCGCGGTATTCTCTGCTCTGCTGGGCGTGTGGCAAAGCCTTCCCTATTTGTACGCTGACTTCCATCGGCTGCGGGAAGGCTCACGGCTACCGGCGGACGGTCTGGAACGATCAAAGCATTACCGGCTGTTTCTGGTTTGCCTGGGCACGGCGCCGTTGGTCATGGTGCGGTGGCCGGTGAAAGAACTGCAGCTTGCTTTCGGATTGACGGGCGCCATGCTATTGCCTTTGCTGGCGCTGACGCTGCTGATCATGAATAACCGAAGCGAATGGGTCGGAGTCCGGTTTCGCGCGCCGTTATTCTTGAATGTGGTACTGGCGACCGCGCTGGCATTCTTCGGCTACGTCGGAGCACGCGAGATCGGACAACTGCTGGGAAGGTAGACTAGGGAGTCTATGCTCTCTCTTGTTATCCCAGACGACTTTCCAGCCGTCATGGCAGCCAGCAAGGCTTACCGCGATCTGACCGCTGCACACAGCGTGAAATACTACGACTCGCTGCCTGGTTCGGAAGACACGCTCATCGAGCGCATCCGTGATTTTGAAGGGGTGATCAATATCCGGTCTTCCTGCAAGTTCACGGAGCGTGTGTTCGCGTCCTGCCCCAATCTGAAGGTGCTTTCGTTGTGGGGCACGGGCACGGACAATGTCGATCTGGCGGCGGCGTCGCGGCACGGGGTGACCGTAACGAATACTCCAGGCGTGGCCGCGGTGTCAATCGCCGAGCATTGCCTGATGCTGACGCTAGCGGTGGCGCGCAAGATCATCGGGTTGCACAATCGCACGGTAGCCGGCGAATGGGCCAAGGGGCAGTCGATTCAACTGAACGGAAAGACGCTGGGGATTATCGGGCTGGGCGCAATCGGACGGCAGTTTGCGCGGATCGGGCAAGGGATTGGAATGCGAGTCATCGCGTGGACCATGCATCCCAATCCGGCGCTTGGATTCGAACTGGTGGAACTGGAGCAATTGTTGCGCGAGAGCGATGTGGTCAGCGTGCACCTGCGGCAATCGCCGGAAACGATCGGGTTCATCGGGCAGCCGCAATTCGCGATGATGAAGCCGGGGACGATTCTAATCGATACAGCGCGAGGACCGATCGTAGAGGAAGCGGCTTTGATCGATGCACTGCGATCGGGCCATCTGGCGGGCGCGGGATTGGATGTGTTCGATGTGGAGCCACTGCCGAAAGGGCATCCCCTGACGCAATGCGAGACCGCGGTGTTGACGCCGCACTGCGCCGGCATCACGCCCGAAGTGCTGGAAGCGGGACTTGCCTTATCCATCGAGAATGTCTTTTCTTTCTTGCGCGGTGAGGCGCGGAATGTGGTGAACGGATGAGGCGGCGAGCCTTTCTCTCGGCCGTGTGCGGAGCCGCCGGAACGGCGCTGGCGCAATCCCCAAGTCTGCGATTGAAGGTGACGCTGGGCCCGGAGCAAGCGATCGCTCCCGGTGTTCCATGGCCCTATCTGACGCAGTTGCGCGATGGGACATCCATCATATTCGGTCATCGCGGCTGGCCACCGGGCGGCAAGTATCCCATTCACTACACTGGTGTCTCACACGATGGACGCAAGACCTGGCGTGAGTGGAAGCACGAGCCCAAGCACGGCAAAGGCCCTATCACCGAAGGCACCGCCGTGGAACTGCGTGACGGCCGGCTGCTGGTGTTCGATGTGCACGCTGAACACGCGGGCAACAAGCGTTTCGTGCACAATTACTGGATCACGCGGGATGGCTTCCGAACCGTGGATGGGCCACATGAGTACAGCGTCGTGCTGCCGGAAGCGGAAGTGAATGGATTCGATGATCGCGGCGAACCGATTTCGCGTTTCTACATCCGAAGGTCGATGTTGGAATTGCCGGGCGGCGACCTCATTGCCTCCGCCTATGGGCGCTTCGAAGCAGACAAGCTTCCCGTGGAGTATCTCGAGAAGATGAGCAAGATGCGATCCGTGCTCATTCGTTCTCGCGATCAAGGGAAAACGTGGACGTATGTTTCGACGATCGCATCGGACCCCGTGGAACAGGAAGGCCCCGCCGAACCGGTGCTGGTGCAGTTGACCAAGGGTCCGCGCAAAGGGCGGGTGATTTGCGTGCTGCGTACCGGCCGCGAGAATCCGATGTATCAATGCCACTCCGACGATGAAGGCGCGACGTGGAGCCGTATTGTTCCACTCCGGTTCCGCTACTCTCGATTCGGCCGTGAAAGGTACATCATCGGCGTGGACCCGGACATCATCGAAATGAGCGATGGCACCCTGGCGATGTCGTACGGGCACAAGCCGGACTATCAGGACCACGGCAACTTCATCGCGTTCAGTATGGATCACGGGGAAACATGGAGTGAGATCGTGCGCATCAGTTCGAGCGTCACCCAAGCCTATACTGGGATTCGCGAAGTGAAACCGGGTGAGTTGTTCGTCGTCTACACAACATCGCCGCTCGTCCAGGCATATGACTATCGAAACGCTGTCTTCACCACAATGGACCGGGACGTGTTTGTGGAGCGTGCAGGATAGCGGTGAGAATACTGTTTTTGCAACCAATCCCACTTGGATTGCGCCGACTGGCGCATCTCGGGGACATCGTCCGGCAGCAGCAAACCTTGCCTTACGAGCGTCTGCGCCTGCTCATCCCAGACCGTAAGGTAACGCTCCCGGGTAGAGTAGCGCCGCATTACCTGTTCCAAAGGGAAAGGGAAGAATGAGCCGGAGTTTCCGATGAGTTCACCGCCACGGCCAATCTGTGGCGTGCGCAGGTTCCAACCTGTGTACGTTGCCAGCGGTGCCGCGATATCCGGAGTACGCACCCCGGCCATGTCGTTGCCGTCGGCATCCACTTGTGGCACCAGTGCCCGAGCCTTTCCATTAAAGGGCTGCCATGCCTGCTGGGGAAAGGACAAGCCCGGTGTACGAGACAGATGGGCGGGTACAACCAACGTGCCATCGTCCAGGCGCGGATACCGCGAAGGAGGTGGCTGTTTGCCATCGGCGATCCACTCTCGCAGACGCTCCAGCAGCGCACGCACAACGGGGCGATAGTCGTTGGGATTCTGTAAATGCTGGGCTCGCCCGCGCGAAGGGGGAAATCCGGACGGCCCGTGCTGCCCGCCGGCGAGCATGTAGATCCGGACATTTTCCGGAATGGGCAGGTCGCGGGTGCCATCCGGCGTGGTGTGCAGCAGGGAGGCTGTGGCGCCCCAGTATTCATAGGAAGAGTTGCTGTAGATGATCTTGGGAGCGTACGGTGCGGCTGTTTGCTCCAGCGTATGGCCTTCTGTTCCATAACCCACAGCTCGCAGTGGCGCGGCGGTGCGGGAAGGCTGAGCAAATCGCCGATAAACGATGCGGCGTCCTCCAGCAGTGTGCGCCAGAACGCCGTCGAACACATGTTTTCCATCCAGGCCTTCATTGAACCCGTGCTGCAGAAAAGCGCGAAGCAACATGGCGCTCTGGGAAACGCCGAAACCGATTGTAAGGCGGATGGCGTGTGTGTCACGAAGGTGCCCAATGAAATCGCGGATGGCGGAAAGCCCCAGCATGGCGATCTCGGGATCGCGGGAAAGATAGGAAACTTCGTAGATGCGCCCGGGCGTAGCATCGGTACTGAGGATGACGGCGTCGTTCGTAACGCTGTAGGACTCGGGGGCAAGTCGCCGTGGTGTGTCCTGCGGGCTGTTCCGTTCCGTCACAACAACGGACTGCCCGTCGGCGACAACATACGCAGTATGGCCGGGTTCAGCGAAGGGGATCCGCCTTGTGGGGCTATCCGCGACAAGTTGCGCTCGGACTTTGCCCGAAATACCGGCTGCTTTGGGAGCATGCAGACGCAACGCATAGCCACCTTTGGAGACATCGTGCTGCCAACCAAGCCACGCCAGCGTGTAGCCTTGCCGCATCAAGCGTTCATCGCCAAAGTCCCTCGCTTGGCGGGGATCCATGGACGCCGGGGCACTTTGGAACATGCCAAGCATCCCTTTGCCTCCGCGGTTGCTCACTTCGAAGAGTAACGTCTGATTGCCGGCCAACTTGGGTCGCAAGATGTAGAAATCGGCGTGGTATTCGACCAGTCCATCCGTACCCTTAGGCCCATGGGCGATATCCGTAATCCCACGATTGAGGCGATGTGAGGGGTCAATGCGAAAATGCGCCGTGCCCACCAGTCGTTCGTACGGTACACCTGCGCCCACATCGGAACGCTCGCGGATCTCCAGCGAAACGGCGGCTCTCGCGTTCTGCTGCCGCATGCGCAGGATGCGGTGATTGTAACTATCGGCGATATACAAGTCGCCGGAGCCTGTTACGAACACGCCGTGGGGACGATTCAGCTCCGTACGCAACGGATCATTGGCGTCGATGGTGTCGCCCTTGGCTCCGGTACCGGCGATGGTGGTTGTGGCTCCGCTTTTCGGGTCGTACCGGCGGATGAGATGGTTTTCCGCATCGGCGATAACGACTCTGTCCTGTGGGTCAACGCAAAGGTGCTTCGGACCTTTCAGATCCGGCGTCACCTTGCCGGGTGCGATCAGCGTATGGATTCGGCCGTCCCCTTCCACGACACGTAGTGCGTTTCCGTTTCGCTCCAGAACATAGACGCGATGCCTGGAATCCACCGCCACAGCGCGCGGATCCATGAGCGGACTATCCTTGGCCACGGCGCCCTCTGTCGGCACACCCGCCTGCCCATTACCCGCTACGGTGGTGACGATACCGCTTCTCAAGTCCAGCTTGCGTACTCGCTTGTTGCCGAGATCGGCAATGTAGAGAGCATGGTCGTCGGGAGCAAGGGCAATGCCAAAGGTTCCCTTGAACGTAGCCTGTGTGGCGGGACCGCCGTCTCCGGAAAAGCCTTCTTGGCCGGTTCCCGCAACCGTCGTTATGATGCCTTTGCGGCGGTCGATGCGGCGGACCGTGTGGTTGCGTGTGTCGGCAACATACATCCACGCCCCATCACGGGTAATGGCGATGCCGTGCGGATCGAACATCATAGCCTGTGCGGCGGGACCACCGTCGCCGGAGTTCCCCACCTCACCCGTTCCGGCGAAGGTGCTCACTACCCCTTTGCCGTCGATGCGCAGGATAACCTCGCCTTTGTGCTCGACGACATACCAGTTGCCC
>CALFYN010001013.1 GCA_937952345.1 uncultured Acidobacteriota bacterium | reverse complement strand
CATGGCCGAACTCATCGCAGCCCTCCAAACAAAGGCGCAAACCACCCCGCCCGGCGAATGGATCATCGGCCGCGGCTACGACGACACGCTCCTCGCCGAGCGCCGCCACCCCACCCGTGCCGATCTCGATCGCGCCTCCACCCAACACCCCATCTACATCGTTCACACCTCCGGCCACCTCGGCGTCGCCAACACCAAAGCCCTCTCTATTGCCGCTATCACGAAGCAAACCCCGCAGCCCAAAGGCGGCCGCATCCGCATCGACACGAACACCGGCGAGCCCAACGGAGTCATCGAAGAATCCCTCGGCCTCATCACCAAACACCTGCCGCAGTTCACCCTCGAACAAACGATGCAGGCCATGCGCCACGACGACAAGATATACGCGGCGAAAGGCGTCACCACCACCGTCATCGCCGGAGCCTCCCGCGAGCGCATGCTCCAATTCAAAACCGCCATCTCGCGCGGTTTCGTGCGCATCCGCATCAACGCCCTGCTCGCCGGTGGAGCAGCGCCCCCCACCGCCAAGGAAGCCGAAGGATTCCACACACCCAACGGCCAGTTGAAGGTCACCGGCGTCAAGCTCTTCCAGGACGGTTCCATCCAAGGCTACACCGGATACCTCGCTGCGCCATATCATATACAACCGCCAGGCAAGCGAGACTACAACGGCTATCCGTTGCGCACCCGCGCCGAACTCACCACCCAGGTGAAACGCCTCCACCAAGGCGGATTCCGCGTCGCCATCCACGGCAACGGCGATGCCGCCATCGACGATATCCTCGCCGCCTTCGACGCAGCCCATCGCACCACCCCACGCCCCGATGCGCGCCACCGCATCGAACATTGCCAAACCCCGCGCGAGGATCAACTCGACCGCATGCGCGAACTCGGCATCACGCCTTCGTTCTTTGAAGCCCACGTCTACTATTGGGGCGATCGCCACCGCGATATCTTCCTCGGGCCCACCCGCGCCGCGCGCATCAGCCCCCTCGCATCGGTTCTCAAAAGAGGCATCCGCTTCACCCTCCACAACGACACCCCCGTAACCCCCGTCGATCCCATCCTCCTCGTCTGGGCCGCCGTCAATCGGCTCACCACCAGCGGCCAGCCGCTCGGCCCCGATCAACGCATCTCCACGCTCGAAGCCCTGCGTGCCGTCACCAGCGACGCCGCATGGCAGAATTTCCAGGAGCATGAGCGCGGCTCCATCGAACCCGGCCACCTCGCCGACTTCGTCATCCTCGACCGCAACCCGCTCACCACTCCGCCCGCCGAACTCCGCAACATTAAAATCCTCGAAACCATCCTCGGCGGAAAATCCATCTACCAAAGCGACACATCGAAATAACCAATGGACCCTCTCTACGTACAAGTGGACCCGCGCGACAACGTCGCCATCGTCGTCAACCCCGAAGGACTCCCCGCCGGAGCCCAATTCGCCAGCGGCCTTGCCCTAACAGAACCCATCCCCCAATCGCACAAAGTCACACTCCGCGATCTCAGCCCGGGCGAACCCGTCATCCGCTACGGCCAGATCATCGGCCATCTCAGCCGCCCTCTCAAAGCCGGCTCGTGGGTCCGCGAAGATCTGATGGACCTGCCCCAAGCCCCTGCCCTCGACGAACTCCCGCTCGCCACCCACACGCCCGCGCCACTGCCCGCGCTCGAAGGCTACACATTCGAGGGCTACCGCAACCCCGATGGCTCCGTCGGCACAAAAAACATCCTGGGCATCACCACCACCGTGCAATGCGTCGCGCCCACCGTTGATTACGCCGTGCGCCGCATCCGCCAGGAAATCCTGCCGCGCTTCCCCAACGTCGATGACGTAGTCGCCATCACGCACACCTACGGCTGCGGAGTCGCCATCGATGCCCCCGGCGCCGCCGTTCCCATCCGCACGCTCGGCCATCTCAGCCGCCACGCCAACTTCGGCAGCGCGCCGCTCATCGTCAGCCTCGGTTGCGAAAAGCTACAGCCCTCGCGCATGCTCCCCGGCGCATCGCTCCACGCCACGAAAGGCGGCGAATTCCCCATCCTCGACGCCGATCCCTACGTCATCCGCCTGCAGGACGAGCGCGGCTTCGGAGCCACCGTCAACGCCATTCTCCACTACGCCGAAAAGCGCCTCGAAGAATTGAACCGCCGCGCGCGCGTCACCTGCCCGGCATCCGATCTCATCGTCGGCGTGCAATGCGGAGGCAGCGACGCCTTCTCCGGGGTCACCTGCAACCCGGCAGTCGGTTACGCCGCCGATCTCATCGTGCGTGCCGGCGGCACCGTCATGTTCAGCGAAGTTACCGAAGTGCGCGACGCCGTGCATCTGCTCACGCCGCGCTGCATCAATGAAGACGTAAGCCGCGCCCTCATCCGTGAAATGCGCTGGTACGACGAATACCTCGCCCGCAACGGCGCCGACCGCAGCGCCAACCCCACGCCCGGCAACAAGCGCGGCGGCCTCAATAACGTTGTCGAAAAGGCCCTCGGCAGCGTCGCCAAAGCCGGCACATCCGCATTGCACGCCGTTGCCAGCCACGGCGAAAAGGTCACCACCAAAGGACTCGTCTTCGCCGCCACTCCAGCCAGCGATTTCATCTGCGGCACCCAGCAACTGGCCTCCATGAACATGCACGTCTTCACTACCGGCGAAGGCTCGCCCTATGGCCTCGCCCTCGCACCCGTGGTAAAAATCTCCTCCCGCACGGCACTCGCCGAAAAGTGGCACGACCTCATCGACATCGACGCCGGCACCATCGCCACCGGCCAGGCCACCATCGCCGATGTCGGCTGGCAACTCTTCCGATTCATCCTCGATGTCGCCAGCGGACGCAAGAAAACCTGGGCCGACACATGGGGACTGCACAACTCGCTCGCACCGTTCAACCCCGGCCCGGTAACATAGGCGAGTTGCAAAATGAACCCGGCGAATCCCACCAACGATGCGGCTCGACTCCTTGCGCTCGAACTCTTTCGTGAGCACAAGGTATCCTTGGGCCGGGCAGCGGAACTCTGCGAAACACCCATCGAGGTTTTCATGGAGTTTGCCGCTGAGCGCGACGTTCCACTCCACTACGGTATCCCGGAGTTGGAAGAGGATCGGGAAACGCTGCTCCGGATCGGGCTGTGATTGTTGTATCGCTGGCATCCCCCGGTCAAGCTCCTCACCCTGGCAAAAGCCAAACAAAACCAGACCCATGTCATAGCAAAGTAGTAATGTCGTGTTTGAGCAAAGTAGAAATGTCGTCTTGACAGTCCCAGTCTGGAGGGATGCAGGAAGGACAGCTACTGATGACACAGGCCGATAGAGACCGGCTGGTGACGTTGAAGAAGACGAAGAAGCGGCTGATCAGTCAAGGCGAGGCCGCAGCGGAATTGGGGATAAGCGTGCGGCAGGTACAACGATTGCTTGTTGCGTTGAAGGCGCGTGGAGACAAAGCGGTGATCCACGGGCTGTGCGGGCAGTCGTCGAATCACAAGATCGAGGACAAAGTACGGAGGAAGGTGCTGAAGATTCTGT
>CALFYN010001012.1 GCA_937952345.1 uncultured Acidobacteriota bacterium | reverse complement strand
CGAAAGCAGTTCGCCTGCTGGAACCGCGCCGCGTCAACGGCGTGCGGCAGGCCGTGCATCCGGTGACCGGGACCGTATATCCGGCGTCTCTCATAGGGGCCATCGCGCCGGGAGTCGGCGACGACGCCAATGGACTGGTTGTGGCGGCTCGCGACACCAGCTATCCGCGTTCCCTCATCGACAATCGTGGCGTGCATTTCGGACCGCGTATCGGCTTTGCTTACGATCCTTTCGGGAAAGGAAACACAGCCATCCGCGGCGGATTCGGGATGTTCTACAATCGCCAGAACCTGGATGCGGTGCTAAACCCATTCACGACACAGGCGCCGCTGGTGCAGAATCCGGTGATCACATTCGGAACATTATCGACGCTGCTGTCTTCCTCAGGCTTGCTGTCGCCGCAGAACATCCTGGGCATCGATCAGGCGGGACACGTACCGACGGTCATGAATTTCAGCATGTCCGTGCAGCACAAAGTGGGATACGGCACGGTGGTTGACGTTGGATATTCGGGGTCGCTGGCGCGGCACCTGATGTGGCAACGCAACATCAACTCGATTCCGTTCGGTGCGAACTTCGATCCGCGGAATGCCGACGCAAGCGCTAACAACGTGCCGCTGCCGCAGGCGTTCCTGCGGCCCATCATCGGATACAACAACATCAACATGCGCGAATGGGCATCGAGTTCCAATTACCATTCGCTGCAGGTGAGCGCCAACCGGCGCTTTGCGACAGGCCTGCAGTTCGGGGCTTCGTGGACCTGGTCAAAGGCGCTGGACTATAACGACAACGACACGGACGGGGTTTCCGTGCTGGTGCCGGTGCGGGTCTGGAACTACGGGCTGGCGTCGTTCGACCGCACGCATGTTCTGAAGCTGAACTGGGTGTGGGACGTGCCGAAGACCAGCCTGCGGGGTCCGGCGGGCTTTGTGGTGAACGACTGGCAGGTGTCGGGAATCACCAGTTTCGTTTCCGGCCAACCGCTGGCGATAGGCTACTCCACGACGACTGCCGTGGACATCACCGGTTCGCCCACCGATGGGGCTCGCGTTGTGCTGCTGGACGATCCGAATCTGGCGAAGAGCGAGCGTACGTTCTCGCGCAATTTCCGGACGGATGTGGTGCGCCTGCCGGCGCGCGGGACGGTGGGCAATGCGGCCAAGAACAACATTCGTGGGCCCGGCATCAACAACTGGGACATCGCGTTGTTCAAGAACTTCCCCATCTACAAGGAGCGCGTGCGCATGCAGTTCCGCACGGAGCTGTACAATGCGTTCAACCACACGCAGTTCTCCGGACTCGACACAGGTGCGCGGTTCGACCCGCAGGGTAATCAGGTCAATGCGCGACTGGGCGAGTTCACAGCCTCCCGTGCGCCACGCATCATTCAATTCGCGCTACGTTTGTACTTCTGATGCATCGACGCGCGTTTCTGCAACTTGCCACCGCCGGAGCTTACGCCGCTCCGGCGGTGCGGCTTCCGAATATTATCCTGGCGATGGCTGATGACCAGGGTTGGGGCGATACGTCCTACAACGGGCATCCGGTGCTGCGGACGCCCGTGCTGGACGAGATGGCGCGCACGGCGATTCGCTTCGACCGCTTCTATTCCGGGGCTCCGGTGTGCTCGCCGACGCGCGGCAGTTGCCTCACGGGACGGCATCCTTACCGATTCGGCATTCTCTTTGCGAACGCGGACAGCGGCACGGACGCGCCCTCGAAGTACATTCTTCCGGACCGCGAATACACGATCGCGGAGTTGTTGAAGCCGCACGGGTATACAAGCGGACACTTCGGGAAGTGGCATTTGGGGGACTTCGCGGGGCCGAAGCAATCGGCGCCCACGGATAACGGATTCGATGAATTCTTCTCCACCACGCGGAAGGTGCCCACGGTCAACCCGGATGGCTATTGGACGAAAGAAGGGCGTATCCCGGGGGCGATGGAAGGTGACGATTCACGCCTGCTGATGAACCGGGCTCTCGATTTCATCGAACGCTCCGCCAAAGCGGGCAAGCCGTTCTGCGCCGTGATCTGGTTTCATGCGCCGCATGAGCCGGTGCTGGCGACGGAAGCGCATCGCAAGCCGTACGCGGCCCATGCCGTGAAGGAGCAACATTTTTACGGGGCCATTGCGTCGATCGACGAGCAGATGGGCCGTCTGCGCGCCACTTTGCGGCGCCTGGGAATTCGCGACAACACGATGCTGTGGTATGCGAGCGACAACGGACCGGAAGGCGACGAGCTATCGGCAACATCCCCCGGACGGCCGGGCCCTTTCCGGGGGCGCAAGCGCAGCCTGTTCGAGGGCGGGATCCGTGTGCCCGCGTTGCTCGAGTGGCCGGCGCGGTTTCGCAAACCTCGGGTCATTCAGGCGCCGGCATCCACCAGCGACTACGTACCGACGATTCTGGGCATTCTGAACGGCAAACTGCCGCCCAACGACGGAATGGACGGCATCGATCTGATGCCCATTCTGGAAGGAAAACGTTTGAAACGTGATGCGCCCATCGCGTTTGAAACAATGGGCAACACGCGTGGTTCGGCGAAACTGGCCTGGGTGGAGGAGCGCTGGAAGTTGCTCACCAATCTCGATGAGAGCGAAGAAATGCTGTTCGATCTCGCCGCCGATCCGCACGAAACGACGAATCTGGCGGCGAAGCATCCGGCCGAGTGCACACGCATGCGGGCGCGGCTGCGCCAATGGCGCGATTCCTGCACGCGCAGCAGAGCGGGCCTTTAGGCGAGTTCGCCGTCGTAGTGGGGCCGGAAGTTGCGGGCGCCCACTTCGGCTCTCTTGTACCGCTCCACCTTAGTGCCGATGGGGCCTTGTTTGGTGCGGCTGAGCAGGGTGGTCATCTCGCGATCGGACATCTTCTTAAATGACTTCACGATGGCCACATTCTGTTCCAACTGCTGCACAGTCTCGACGCCGGAAACCAGAGTGTCGATGTTCTGGCTGAGCGTGTAGCGCAGGCATTCTTCGATGGTGGCCACCTTGTTTGCGGTGATGCCGCCGATGGCGTTGCTCTTCATGGCGATCAGCCCGAGCCCCTTTTTCTTGATGTTCGGCATGACCGAATCAATGAAGCTGAGGTAGTGCTTGTCCACCAGGTTGACGGGATGCTGCACCGTCTCCCAGCCGTCGTAGCCATCGAGCAGGCGCTGATGCACCGCCGGATCGGCGTGGCCGGTGAATCCGATATGGCGCACCTTGCCTTCCTTCTTGGCTTTGACGAAGGCTTCCAGCGAACCGTTGGGCCCGAAGATTTTGTCCACTTCGTCATGGCGCACCACTTCGTGGCACTGCCAGAGGTCGAGGTAGTCCGTCTTCATGCGCCGGAGGGTATCCTCGAGCTGCTTCATGGCGGTATCGCGGTCGCGTTTTTCCGCCTTCGACATCAGCAACACCTTCTGGCGGCGTGCGCCTTCGAGGGCCTTGCCGTAGATCTCGTCACTGCGTCCGTTGTGGTATTTGTGCGCACTGTCGAAGAAATTCACGCCGAGATCCATGGCGCGATGGATGATGCGGATCCCCTCCTCCTCGCCCTTCACGGCCATGTGGAAACCGCCCAGGGTGAACTTGGAAACCTTGAGGCCGCTCTTGCCGAGGGTGACCATTGGCATGGGGGTATCGGCCAGCGCCTTGGGATCCAGGGCGAGCGCGGCCGTGGACATGGAGAGGAATACGCGTCGTTGCATATAGGAATTCTACAGCACGCGCCGCATACTGGAGAAGACATGGGCCATTTGCTGCAGTTTCTCGAACTCCTTGCCTTCGCGCTCTGGCTGGGCGCGGTAGTATTCTTCTCGTTTTTCGTGGCGCCAACCCTCTTTCGAAAACTGGGCCCGGAGACGGCGGGCCAGGCCGTGCGCGCGATCTTCCCGAAATACTATCTGCTGGGGATTCTTTGCGGCGCGGTGCTGACGGCGGTGCATCTGCTGCGGGGTGTGCTGTGGTACTGGGGCGGGATGATCCGTCCGTCGATCGCACTGTTTGCGCTGCTCACGGTTCTGAGCGTGTACGCGCGGCAGTGGCTGACGCCGGCGATCAACGCCGCACGGGAAGGGGGAGCGGAACGCAAGCCGGAGTTTGACAAGCTTCATAAACGCAGCGTGCGCCTCAATGGATTTCTGCTGCTCTGCCTGCTGTTCCATCTGAGTTGGATGGCAATGCGCGGGTACTGAGCCTTGATTTCAGACAATGTGATAGGCTTGGGGCATGCGCTTACGAACCTTTTCTGGTTCTTTCGCGATTGTCATTTCGCTCGCGGTGCAACCAATGCCCGCGCAAGTAGCCGACCTTGTCAACTGGGCGGCCCCCCTTTACTGGACACCTGAAACCACTCCGTCAGGCGAACGAGCAGCAGCCATCACTGGGCAACTGCCGCTGGTCGCCGTAACGCCTTGCCGCGTCGTGGACACGCGGCCGGAATACGCAAATCTCGGCTTCCTGGGCCCATTTGGACAGCCGATGCTGGGAGGCGGCCAGCCTCAACAGCGCGACATTCCGATTCCGATGGGGAAATGCGACATTCCCGCCAACGCCCGCGCCTACTCCCTGAACATCACCGTCGCACCGTTAGAGCCGCTGCAGTATCTGACGGCTTGGCCGACGGGGCAGCCACGGCCCAACGTATCGACGCTGAACTCCTTCGAAGGAAAGGTGGTGGCGAATGCGGCCGTCGTAACGGCGGGTATCGCGGGCGCCATCTCGATCTATGTATCGAATGCCTCGCACGTGATCATTGACATCAACGGCTACTACACCGA
>CALFYN010001011.1 GCA_937952345.1 uncultured Acidobacteriota bacterium | reverse complement strand
GTGTGGATGTGCAGTTCCCGGACCGAGATCTTCCTCATGTGCTACATTGTGGCACCGCGGCAACGATTGAGAGGGGTTAATCGCCTTGCGTGCCGGGGTCGTAGTTGAGGTTTGGCGAGAGCCATCGCTCCGCCTCTTCGAGTGTCATGCCTTTGCGTTGCGCATAGTCGGCAACCTGGTCTTTTTCGATCTTGCCCAAGAGGAAATAGCGCGACTCGGGATGAGCGAAATAGTAGCCGCTGACGCTGGAGCCCGGCCACATGGCGAATGACTCCGTGAGGCGCATGCCGGTTTTCGCTTCGGCATCGAGGAGTTTCCAGATGAGGGCCTTGCCGGTGTGGTCCGGACAGGCTGGATAACCTGGCGCGGGGCGAATTCCGCGGTAATTCCCCTGAATGAGATCGTCGCTGGTGGTGTTTTCATTGGCGCCGTAGCCCCACTCGCGGCGAACGCGCTTGTGGAGGTATTCGGCAAAGGCTTCGGCGAGGCGGTCGGCGAGAGCCTCGGCCATGATGGCGTTGTAGTCGTCGTGCCGCGAACGAAACTCCGCACACAACCGGTCGAGTCCGAGACCGGCAGTGACGGCGAACATGCCGATGTGATCGGGCAGGTGTGTGGCGGCGGGGGCGACGAAATCGGCGAGCGACCGGCAGGGCTCGGAGCCTTCGCGATTGGCTTGCTGGCGCAGGCAATGGACGCGGTCCAATTCCTGAGTGCGGGAGCTATCGGAGAAGATGGCGATATCATCGCCCACGGCGTTGGCGGGGAAGAATCCGTAGACTCCGCGGGCGGTGAGGAGATTTTCATTGACGATCTGGCCGAGCAGAGCGCGAGCGTCGGATTCGATCTGGCGCGCCTGGGGGCCGTAGTCCGGATGTTCGAGAATGCGAGGATAAACGCCTTTGAGGCCCCAGGTGTGGAAGAGGGGAGTCCAGTCGATGTAGTCGCGGAGTTCAGCAAGAGGGAAATTGTCGAGGAAACGAGCCCCGGTGAATGTGGGTTGGGGCAGATCCTCGGGGCGCCACTCGATGGGCGTGTGGCGGCTGCGCGCCACTTCGATGGAAACGGCGCTTTGGCGGGGCGCCGCGTGGGATTTGCGCAAGGCCTCGTATTCGGCGAAGTGCTGTTTGGTGAAGACGGCCTTGCTGTCATCGCTCAGCAAACTGGTGGTGACGGGCACGGCGCGGCTCGCGTCGAGGACGTGAACGACGGGATGGCTGTAGTGGGGGGCGATTTTAATGGCGGTGTGGGCACGGCTGGTGGTGGCGCCGCCGATGAGCAAGGGGAGATGGAAGCCGAGGCGCTCCATTTCGCGGGCGACGTGCACCATTTCGTCGAGCGAGGGTGTGATCAAGCCACTGAGGCCGATGATGTCGGCGTTTTCCTGGCGGGCACGCTCGAGGATTCGTTCGCAGGGCACCATGACGCCCAAGTCGATGACTTCGTAGTTATTGCAAGCGAGCACGACGCCGACGATGTTCTTGCCGATGTCGTGGACATCGCCCTTGACGGTGGCGAGCACGATTTTGCCTTGCGTTTTGACGGCCTGGCCGGTGGCAGCGAGGGCGGCCTTTTCGGCCTCCATGAAGGGGGTGAGATAAGCGACAGCCTTCTTCATGACGCGGGCGGATTTGACGACCTGGGGGAGGAACATTTTGCCGGCGCCGAACAGATCGCCGACGATACCCATGCCGGCCATGAGGGGGCCTTCGATCACCAGAAGGGGGCGTCCGAGCCTGGCGCGGGCTTCCTCGGTGTCTTCGTCGATGTAGGTGTCGATGCCTTTGACGAGAGCGTGGGCGAGGCGTTCTTCGACGGGGGCGAGCCGCCATTCCTCGGTCTTTTTTTGTGCGGCGGCACCGGCGCCGGCAGCCTTCAATTGTTCTCCGAAATCGACGAGGCGCTCAGTGGCATCGGGGCGGCGGTTGAGCAGGACATCCTCGACGAGCGTGCGTAATTCGGGTTCGATCTCCTCGTAGACTTCGAGCATGCCGGCGTTGACGATGCCCATGTCCAGGCCAGCGGCGATGGCGTGATAGAGGAATGCCGAGTGGATGGCTTCGCGCACTTTGTTGTTGCCGCGGAAGCTGAAGGAGACGTTCGAGACGCCGCCGCTGACTTTGGCATGGGGGAGGTTGTGCTTGATCCAGCGTGTGGCTTCGATGAAATCGACGGCGTAGTTATTGTGCTCCTCCATGCCGGTGGCGACGGTGAGCACGTTGGGGTCGAAGATGATGTCTTCGGGCGGGAAGCCGATCTCATCGACGAGAATGCGGTAGGCGCGCCGGCAGATGCGGATCTTGTCTTCAAAGGAGGCTGCCTGACCCTGCTCATCAAACGCCATCACCACGACGGCGGCGCCGTAGGTGAGGATTGTGGCGGCGCGCCGGCGGAAGATCTCCTCGCCTTCCTTGAGGGAAATGGAGTTCACGATGCCTTTGCCCTGGAGGCATTTGAGGCCCGCTTCAATGACCTCCCATTTGGAGGAATCGATCATGAAGGGGACTTTGGCGACTTCGGGCTCGCTGGCCAACAACTGCAGGAAGCGTGTCATGGCGGCGACGCCGTCGATCATGCCTTCGTCCATGCAGATGTCGATGACGTTGGCGCCATTTTCGACCTGCTGGCGGGCGACGGAGACTGCCTCTTCGAATTTGCCTTCCTTGATCAGTTTGGCGAACTTGGGCGAGCCGGCGACATTGGTGCGTTCGCCGATGAGGATGAAGACGCCTTGCTGTTGCGTAAAGGGCTGCGATCCGGAAAGGCGCAGCGGTAAGGGGTGGGGCAGGGCGACGTGGCCGCGGCCCCGTGCGGGCTTGTTTTTGAGTTCGCGGGCAATGGCGGCGATGTGTTCGGGGGTGTTGCCGCAGCAGCCGCCGGCGATATTGACGAGGCCGTCTTTGGCGAATCCGCCGAGGTAGCGGGCCATGTCGGGAGGTTCCAAATCGAAGCCGGTGGGGGACAGCGGATTGGGCAATCCGGCATTGGGGTAGCAGGAGATGAACGTGTTGCTTTTTTCGGAGAGTTCCTCGAGGAAAGGATGCATCAGGTCCGGGCCGAGGGAGCAATTCAAGCCTACCGACAAGGGCCGAATGTGCTCCACCGCATTCCAGAAGGCTTCGACGGTCTGGGCGGAAATCATGGTTTCGCCGCCGCGCCCGACGGCCGCTGAGATCATCACGGGAAGTTCCTTGTTGTCCTGCTCAAAGACCTCGCGGATGGCGACGAGAGCGGCTTTGGCGTTCAACGAATCGAAGATGGTTTCCACGAGGAGCACGTCGGAGCCGCCGGCGATGAGAGCGCGGACCTGGGCGGCATAGGCAGTCTTGACCTGATCGAACGTGACAACGCGGAAGCCCGGGTCATCGGCGTCGGGGGAGTTCGACAGGGAGACGGTCAAGGGGCCAATAGCGCCGGCGACGAAGCGTTGCTGCCCGGTGGCGCTGGCGATGCGATCGGCGACTTCGCGGCACTGGCGGGCGGAGGTGTAGTTGATATCCCAAGCCAACTGCTGGAGGAAGCTGTCTTCGATGATGCCCTGGTAGAAGGCGGGATCCTTGCGGCCGCCGTGCTCACGGGGGTCGTCGACGAAGAATTCGCTTTGGGAGATGGTGGTAGCGCCGAAGGTATTGGTTTCAATGATGTCCGCGCCGGCCTCGAGGAAACGGCGGTGGATGTCGCAGATCATCTCCGGCTGGGTGAGGGAGAAGAGGTCGCCGTTGTTGAGGAGATCTTTGCGGGCATCGCGAAAACGGCTGCCGCGGATGTCCTCTTCTTTCATTCCGTAGGTGCGGATGGTGGTTCCCATGGCGCCGTCAATAATGGCGATGCGACGCTGGAGGAGAACCTGTAAAGGGTGTAACGCGCTGGATGGCATGGAGATACGGGACTTATGCAGGCGCAGAAGCGCTGCTTACCATGTTAGCTCGACTTGGAGACGGGAATCGCGGCCGGGGGTCAGGAGGGATCCAGAAACGCAGCGGTGTCGTCGAGTCCCAGGAATGCGGCGTGCTCGGCGGGGGTCCGGCCCTCGGCATTACGGACGTGCGGGGCGGCGCCGGCACCGACGAGCAACTCCGCAAGTTCGAGCGCGCAGTCGTCAACGGAAGGCAGGCAGAACAACAACTCCGGGCGCGCCAGGGAAGGGTCGGAGTGGAACAATTCGCGGAGGCGCGCAGTGCAGCCTGCGCGGGCCAAGGCCCGCAAGTCGCGGCTCAGCGGGGCCAGCACTTCGATGACGGGAGCATGGCCGTGATGCACCGCCCAGCCCAGCGGCGTTGCCTGGAAGGCTTTCTCGACGGGGTCTACCTGGGCGCCGCGCTCGAGCAGCAGGCGGGCGATGGCGGGCGAGTTTGCGGCGGCGGCGGTATGGAGAGCCCGGCGACCGGGCTGGTGCGGCCCTTCGACGTTCGGATCGACGCCCAGATCGAGCAGGCGTTCCACCGCCCGCACATTTCCGGACTGTGAGGCGATCAGCAGCGGCGCCGCCTGGCGGAGCACAGCAGGATTGGTTTCGGCGATCCGGCGGGCTCCAGACTCGTCTCCCGACAGACAGGCTGCCTGGAACGCCTGGTAGCCGGAAAGAGCCGTGATGGGCGCTCCTGCCCGTTCGAGCACCTCAGCGACCGAGATGAAGCCGTGCAGTAGGGCAACCAAGTGTAACGGCCGCTTCGTGTAATGGCCCGGGGCGGTGGCGTCCGCCCCGTGATCGATGAGCCACCGGACGCGCTCCAGGTGATTGCGGGTTACGGCCATGTCGAGCAGAATGTCGATCATACGGGGGCCGTTTTCGCGGCGGGTCCACGCCTCCTGGCTGCCCGACCGCCGGGAGTGCTGGTGAAGCAAGTCGAGCCAGTCGGTGGTCGAATTCCAGAGGGCTGTGTTGTACAGGCCCTGCTTGTCGAACGGTTCGGCGCCGCAATCGAGCAGGAGGCGGGCGAGTTCACGGGATTGAGGATGGGGTGGTTGGGCCGCGGGAACGGCTTCTCCTTCACCCATCGCGCCGGTGAGTGGAGTGAAGTGATTCGCGCCGTCGGTGAAGTAGACGTTCGGATCCGCGCCGTATTCGAGCAGCAGACGCGCGATGATGACGGCGTTTTCCGAAAGCGGTCCGGGGACGCGGGAAAAACAAAGGTACAGCAGGGGGGGCCAGCCATGGGGCCCTCCGGGTTCATTGACGCTTTCAGGCCGTTTGGACAGCCAACGCCGCACGGCACCGGCGTCTCCGGCAGCGGCCGCGGCGTGGAGGGAAGCCTGCGTGATCAGGGGATGCCGGGCGAGGATGCGGGCAGCGGCGGCGTGGCGCTCCGGCCGATCGGCGAAAGTCTGATCCCAGGTTGCGGTTCCCGGGCGGACGCCGTAATTCAAACAGGCCAATTCCAGGAACTCCTTCACCAACTCGCCGATTCCCTGCGACTCGCGGCGCAGTTCCTCGACGCGGTCCTTGAGCGCGATCCATCCGGGGAGTCCGTACTCGAGAGCCAGCGCGTGCTGGACGTCGCGAAGTCCTGGCTGGGACGCGGAAACGCCGGCGGCGTTCAGACGTTGGACAGCAGCGGCGTCGCCGGAGCGGACGGCACGGAGCCAGCGCTTCGCTTCCCGACGCAGGACTTCGAGATTCGTAGCAGTGGAAAGAAACTTCATTTCAGAGACCTCCTCTTGTCATTTGGCCCAGCGTCCGCTGATTGCAGGCCCAAGGTGTCTCAAATGGGGTATGGCACCGAATCACTGGGTGGGAGCGGGCTCCCTTGCCGCGGACAGGAGGCGCCCCAGGGCGCACTTTTTTCAGTGTGCGCGGGAGACAGGCTGCGCGTCAAGATCCTGAGGGGCTAGCGGTCCAACTGGTACCTGCCGCGGAGGATCGGCTATTGCGCCGCGGCGATGCCGGTCTGGTGCATGAGCCAGGCGTATTGGAAGGCGACTTCGCGGTAGCGGTCGTAGCGGCCGGAGGCTCCGCCGTGTCCGGCTCCCATGTTGACTTTGAGGAGGAGCGGGTTGGAGTCGGTTTTCAGGGGGCGGAGGCGGGCGACGTATTTGGCGGGTTCCCAATACATGACCTGGCTGTCGTTGAGGCTGGTGGTGACGAGGATGGAGGGATAGGCCCGTTTTTCGAGATTGTCGTAGGGGCTGTAGGTTTTCATGTAGTCGTAGGCGGCTTTGTCGTTGGGGTTGCCCCATTCGAGGTATTCGCCGACGGTGAGGGGGAGGGAGGCGTCCATCATGGTGTTCATGACGTCGACGAAGGGGACGGCGAGATGGGCGGCGCGGAAGAGATCGGGGCGCATGTTGAGGACGGCTCCGATGAGGAGGCCGCCGGCGCTGCCGCCTTCGATGACGAGGCGCTCTTTGGAAGTCCAGCGATCCTTGATGAGGAATTCGGCGCAATCGATGAAATCGTTGAAGGTGTTTTTCTTTTTCATGAGCATGCCGTCTTCATGCCAGGATTCACCCATTTCGTCGCCGCCGCGGATGTGGGCGATGACGTAGATCATGCCGCGGTCGAGGAGGCTGAGGCGCGGGATGGAGAAGGAGGCGCTCATGCCGATGCCGTAGGAGCCATAGGCGTAGAGGAAGAGTGGGGCTTTGCCATCGTGTTTCACGCCGCGCTTGTAGACGACGGACATGGGGACACGGACGCCATCGCGGGCGGTGGCCCAGAGACGTTCGGTGACGTATTGTTTGGGATCGTAGCCTCCGAGGACTTCTTCCTGCTTGAGGAGTTTCGATGCGCCAGTGGCGACGTCGTAATCGAAGACGCTGGACGGGGTGATCATGCTCTGGTAGGAGTATCGAAACGTGGTGGTATCGTATTCCGGGTTCATGCTGGGGTTGGCGGAATAGATGGGTTCGGGGAAGGAGATGGATTTCCACTTGCCGGTGGTGAAATCGATGAGACGGAGGCGGTTGACGGCTTCGGACTTTTCGACGACGACACCGAAGGTTTTGAAGAGATCGATGCCCTGCAGGAGTACGTTGGGCTGATGGGGGAGGAATTCCTTCCAATTCGCGGGTGCTGGATTGGCGGCGGAGGCGGTGACGAGGCGGAAGTTTTTGGCGTTTTTGTTGGTGCGGATGTAGAACAGGCCGTCGCGGTGATCGATGTCGTAGCGGTGCTTCTTTTCGCGGGGGAGGAAGATTTTGAAAGGCTGGCTGGGCTGATTGGCGGGGATGTAGCGGGCTTCGGTGGTGTCGGTGCTGTCGATCTGGAGGATGAAATATTTCTGGTCGCGGGTTTTGGTGAGATAGATGCGGTAGAGCTCGTCCGTTTCGGTGTAAAGGGGGCCTTCGGCGGGCTTGCCGAGCGGGAGACGCCAGAGGGTGTCGGCGCGTTTGGTGGTTTTGTCTTCGGTGACGTAGAGGAGGGTGCGGTTGTCAGAGGCCCACTGCACGCTGGTGACGCGTTCGGCGGTATCGGGGAGGGTTTGGCCAGTGGCGAGGTTTTTGACGTGGAGGACGTACTGGCGGAAGCCGGTGGTGTCGGTGGTGTAGGCGAGCATCCGGTGGTCTTCGCTGATGCTCATGGCGCGGATGCTGAA
>CALFYN010001010.1 GCA_937952345.1 uncultured Acidobacteriota bacterium | reverse complement strand
CTCGTCCTTCGACCCCAACCTCTACGACCGCACCAAACAGCCGCCGCTCATCCAACCCTTCCGCAACGCCGCCAATCAGCGCGTCGGCCGCGATCCGGTAACGGGACAGCAAGTCCCCGCCGCCACCATCGGCCAATTTGCAGCAAGCCCGCTCGCCCCCTTCCAGGGCATGAACATCGTGTTCGAAAAGCTCGCGAAAACCCCGCCGATTCAACTCGCCCCGCGCGTCGGTTTCGCATGGGACGTATTCGGCGACGGCAAAATGGCGGTGCGCGGCGGAGCCGGCATCTTCTATGACCGCTTCAATGACGACCAGATCCTCATTCACCGGGAAGCACCGCCCCTCACGGTAACCAACACCGCCTTCTACACCACCATCAGCGATCTGTTGAACAGCCCGTTCCGCACCTCGCCTCCCGGAGTCACCAGCTTCCAGAAGGAGTACCGCCCGCCCACGGTCTACAACTGGAGCTTCGGCATCCAGCGCAACCTCGGCTTCGGCACGGTACTCGACACGGCCTACGTGGGCAGCGTGGGACGCCGACTGCTACAGCGCCGCAGCCTTAACGCCGTACCCTACGGCACTCGGTTCCTGGCTTCCAGCATCGATTCCACAACGGGCAACACACCATTGCCGGACAACTTCCTGCGCCCGCTGCCCGGCTATGCGGACATCCAGTACATCGAGTTTGCATCTTCTTCCAACTACCATTCGCTGCAAACACAGATCAACAAGCGATTCTCCAAGGGCCTGCAATTCGGCGTTTCGCACACATGGTCGAAGTCTATGAATCTCGTCAACGGCAACAATGACTCCATCAATCCCTTTGTCAACTACCGTGTGCGCAACTACGGCAAAGGGAACTTTGACCGCACTCACAACTTCGTGGCCAACTATATCTATTCGCTTCCCAAGCTCAGCGCCATCACCAACGGCAACCCCGTGGTCAAAGCGATCTTCGACAATTGGGATATGGCGGGGGTAACGACTTTCACCAGCGGAGCCCCGCTCGGCATCGGCTACTCGCTGGTCGCCGCCCAGGATCTCCTCGGTGGCGGCGGCGCGGGCGTCGATAGCCGCGTCAACCTCACCGGCAATCCCATCCTGCCCAAGGGTGAACGGACGATCCAGCGCCACTTCGACACCAGTGTCGTACGTCCTCCCACGCGCGCCGAATTCGGCATTGGTACCGCTCCGAAGGATCCCATCCGCGGGCCCGGCATCAATGTCTTCGATTTCTCCCTGTACAAGAACATCCCGTTCACCGAACGCTACAGGCTGCAACTCCGTTTCGAGTTCTACAACTTCTTCAACCACGCCAGCTTCCAGGGCGTCGATACCACTGGCCGCTTTGACGCCCAGGGCCGCCAGGTCAGCGGCACGTTCGGGCAATATACTTCCACGCTCGATGCACGTAGAACCGTGATCGGCGCGAAGTTCTATTTCTGATCCCGGAACCATCAGGGCCGGCCCGCCTTCACCCGCGTGGCCGGCCCATCTGTCAAAATGCCTGAAGCTCCACCATGCGCCTGCTCTTCCTCATCTTCCTCGCGCTCACGCTTCAGGCTCAGGACTACTCCGCCTTCTGGCGCGGCACTCTAGACCAACTCGCCGCCGAACCCGTCGAGGCCACCGAAAAGGCCCTCCGCGAACCGCTCCCTTATAAGACCTGGGAAATCGAATACCGCTCGCTCGGAGCAGCCCGCGTCCGCGCTCTCCTCGCTCTCCCCATCGGAGGCCCTGCGCAACTTCCCACCATCGTCACCGCTCCCGGCTATGGCGGCCTGCAGCAAGGCATCATGCTCGCCGAATGCCAGCGTGGCTACGCTATCCTTCAGGTCTTCCCCCGCGCCATCACCGGCGAAAAACTCACCCACGGCATCGAGCGTCCCGAAGGCGCTTATTATCAACTCGCCTATGCCGACTTGATCCGCGCCGTCGACTACCTGCTCACCCGCAAAGACATCGATCCCCAGCGCATCGCCATCGCCGGCACCAGCCAGGGCGGCGGCATCGCCCTCGCCGTGGCCTCGCTCGACCCGCGCATCAAAGCCGTCGCCGCGCACGTTCCCTTCCTGTGCGATTTCCGCCAATCCGCCCGCACCCCAGGCTCCCTCGTCAAACAGATCCTCGACAAAGCCGGCAAAAACGACGAAACCCACCTGCGCACGCTCGCGTACTTCGATCCCCTGCACCTTGTTCAGAATCTGCGAGTACCGGCAATCCTCAGCTCCGGCGGACGCGACACCACCTGTCCCGCCGCCACCATCCGCGCCGTCTTCGATCGCATCGCTTCCGTGAAGTCGCTATTCCACGACCCCGCACTCACACACACCACTTCCCCCGCCTTTTACAAGCTCACCTGGCAATGGCTCGATAGTTATCTCAAGCCCTGAACGCTACAGCGCCGCCGCTTCCGGCTTCTCGGGAATCGCCCCCTGATCGTTCATCTCCTTCAGCCATCCCTGCAACCGCCGGTCCATATCGGCCACCAGTTTCCGATGCTCCGGCTTCTTGGCGAGATTGTTCACTTCATGCGGATCGTTCTGCCAATCATACAATTCGACATCCGGCTTGCGCGGCGCCATGAACAGTTCCTGCGTCGCATTCAGCTTCCCTTGCTCGTGCAGTTGCTTCATTACGGTCAGCGTCGGATACGACCGTAGGATGTAATCGTTGTGCTGCGTGTAGGGCCGCTCCGGCATGAAATTGCGAATGAAGTTGTACCGCTTCGTGCGCACCGAGCGGATACGATCCACGGTCATATCGCAACGGTCTCGCGCCGTGAACAGATAGTCCCGATTCTTCGCCTTCCCGCCAACCAGCGGCGTCCCATGGAACTTCTCTGGAATGTCGATGCCCGCCGCCATCAGCGATGTCGCCGTCATATCCAACGACAGCGTCAACTCCTCGTTCACCGTGCCCGGCTTCGTCACTCCCGGCCAGTGCATCATCATCGGCACATGCACGCCCTTCGTGTAGCACCACTGCTTGCCGCGAATCAGGCACGTGCCGTTGTCGCCCATCACGAAGATCACGGTCTTATCCAGAACCTTGTCCCGCTCCAGAGTTTCCAGCAGTACGCCAACCTTCTTGTCCAGCAAATTGATCGCATCGTAGAAATTCGCCACTTCGTCCCGCACTACCGGATGATCCGGAAAGTACGGTGGCAGCGGCACCTTGGCCGGGTCCACCAGATCCTTCTGCTTCCGTGCCTCGACGAACGCCGGCCCTTTGTGCGGCTCCGTGAAGTTCACCTGCGCGTAGAACGGCTGCCCTTCTTTCCGCTGATTCCAATGCGTCCCGTCCCACGGCTTGCGCGCCGTGAAGTTGTAATCCGTCTTCCCGCTCCCCTGCATTCCCGGAGCATACTGCCGCACATTGCACGTGAAATATCCCGCCTCGCGCATCCGCTCACTGATCAACCGGGCATAGGGAGGCAGCGTGAATCCATCCTTGCGGTGGCTGCGATGATGATGCGCTCCCGTGTGGATCTGGTACAGCCCTACATTGAACGCCGACCGGCTGGCCGAGCACACCGGAGCAGTTGTGAACGCACGCGTGTAGCGCACTCCGGAAGCTGCCAGCTTGTCCAGATTCGGCGTCCGCACCACCGTGTTGCCGTAGCAGCCGAAATAGGG
>CALFYN010001009.1 GCA_937952345.1 uncultured Acidobacteriota bacterium | reverse complement strand
GCTGAACTCCTGGAACGGGCAGGTGGTGGCGAACGCGGCAATCATTCCCGCGGGGACCAGCGGCGGGATCAATGTGTATGCGTCGAACACCACCGATGTCGTGCTCGACATCAATGGATATTTCGCGCCTCCGGGATTTGCGGGGCAACTCAGCTTCTACACGCTGAATCCGTGCCGCGTGGCCGATACACGGGCGGGCGGCGGCAAGACGGGATTGTACGGGCCGCCTCGGATTGAAGCCGGGACTTCCCGCGAAATCCCGGTGCCGTTCAGCGGTTGCGGTGCGCCTACCAATGCGATGGCTTATTCGGTGAATGTGACGGCGGTTCCGCCGGGGCCGCTGGCCTACATCACCGCGTACCCGACGGGAACGAGCGTGCCGCTGGTATCCACGCTGAACTCGCTTAACGGGCAGGTGGTGGCGAACGCGGCTCTGGTGCCGGCCGGGGTGAACGGGTCAATCAGCTTCTTCGCGGCCAGCGCGACGGATCTGGTGCTGGATATTAACGGGTACTTCGCGCCCTAGGACTGGATCTTCTCGGCGATACTTTTGGCTTGCAGGAACTGCAACAGGTAGTCCGGGCCGCCGGCCTTGGAGTCGGTGCCGGACATGTTGAAGCCGCCGAAGGGATGCGCTCCCACCATGGCGCCGGTGCATTTGCGATTGATGTAGAGGTTGCCGACGAAGAAGCGGTCTTTGGCTTCCTGGATCTTGGCGGGGTTGCTGGTGTAGACGGCGCCGGTGAGCCCGTAGTCGGAATCATTGGCCAATTGCAGGGCGTGCTGGAAATCACGGGCCTTGGTGACGGCCAGCACGGGGCCGAAAATCTCTTCCTGGAAGATACGGGCTTGTGGCTCGATGTCGGCGATCACCGTGGGTTGGAGGAAGAAGCCGTCGCCGGGGACGGGTTCTCCACCGGCGATCAGACGCCCTTCGGTCTTGCCGGTGGCGATGTAATCGAGGATGGTGCGGCGGGCGCGGTCATTGATCACCGGCCCCATGTCGTATCCGAATTCTTCGGCGGGACCGACCCGCAAGCGACCCACACGGGCCTTCAATTTGTCGAGGAAAGCATCGTAGAGGGAAGCGTCGACGATGGCGCGCGAGCAGGCGGAACATTTCTGTCCCTGGAATCCGTATGCGGATGCCGTGACTCCGGCGACGGCAGCATCGAGATCCGCCTCCGCGTCGACGATGATGGCGTCCTTGCCGCCCATTTCGGCGATGACTCGCTTGATCCAGATCTGGCCTTTGGCGGGTTGCGCGGCCAGTTGGTTGATGTGCAGACCCACGTCGCGCGAGCCGGTGAAGCTGACGAACCGGGTCTTGGGGTGGGACACGAGCGCATCGCCGATGGCGGCGCCGCTACCGGTGAGGAAGGCGAAAGAACTGGGAGGGAAACCCGCGTCGAGCAGCAACTGCGCGAACTTGGCGGCGATGGTTGGGGTGTCGCTGGAGGGCTTGATGACCACCGTATTGCCGCAGACCAGGGCTGCGGTGGCCATCCCCACCAGGATGGCGAGGGGGAAGTTCCACGGGGGGATGATGATCCCCACGCCGAGCGGAAGGTAGTGCATGACGCCGTGCTCGCCGGGCATTTGCACCAGCGGCTCAGGCGTGGCGAGGCGCTCCATGCGGCGCGCGTAGTATTCGCAGAAATCGATGGCTTCGCAGGTGTCGGCTTCGGCTTCGGGCCAGTTTTTGCCGGCTTCGAGAATCAGCCAGGCGTTGAACTCAGACTTCCGCTCGCGG
The DNA here is from genome assembly GCA_937952345.1 of uncultured Acidobacteriota bacterium. Taxonomy (GTDB): domain Bacteria; phylum Acidobacteriota; class Terriglobia; order Bryobacterales; family Bryobacteraceae; genus CADEFT01. The sequence goes on along the minus strand of CALFYN010001009.1, from coordinate 10,877 downwards.
AGCAGTGCGGCTGCTTTGACCAGCAACTGTACACGGAGGTGGATGGGAGTTGCACTCCACTTGGGGAAGTACCGGTAGACGGCATCAACGGCCTGGACGGCCTGTTCCACGGAGGCGCGCTGATGCAGGCCGACCGTTTCCGCGGGCCGCGAAGGATTGAGCGAAGCAAAGGTGCCGTCTCCCCGCAGCGGCCCACCGTCGATGAGGAGGTCATACTCCTTGCCCAACTGGCCGCGAACCAACCGGAGAGCGCTTTCCATGGCGGCGCGATGCTCCGGCTGGTGAAAATCGCGATAGGCTTCGTTGGCGAAGGCAGGGAGGCCGGTGGTTTGGGACACCGCGAGTTACCCCTTGACGAGCTTGCGGCCGCTTTCGAAAAGTTCGGAGGCTTCGTCGGCCATCTGGCGTCCCCGATCGAAGATCTCCTTACCCTTCTCCACAAGATCGCGTCCGGATTCATTCAGCCGGTCGCGGCCGCGGTTGGCGGCTTCGCCGATGCGGCGGCGCGTCTCGTCGCCGGAGGTGGGCGCATAGAGGAGCGCAATGGCCGATCCGATGGCTGCGCCGGCAAAGAACCAGACCAGTTTGCTTGTATTGTCTTCGGAAATCCGCATAGTGTCCTTTCGTCTCTCATTTCATCTTAACGCCTGCGGCAATGGGCGATAATGGAGCCATGCCTGTTGTACTGAGTCCGCCCGAGCTACGGACAGACAATGGCGTCTATCCTCCCACGAAACAGTGGACGCGCGAGGAGTGCGAGGCCCTCGAGAAAGCCGGACTGGTCGGAGTCCGGGATTACGAGTTGATCGAGGGAAAGCTGATTCAGAAGATGGGAAAGAAACTGCCTCATACCCGCGCATTAAGCAGACTCATTCAGTGGCTTGTGGTGCACATGGGATCGAGTGCTGTCGCCGAACCTGGAATTGATGTCGCGCCGGAGGACAATCCAACCAGCAATCCGGAGCCCGACGCCGTGGTGCTTCGAAGGGCGGTGGAAGACATCGTGGATGCGATCCGCCCGCGCGATATACGGATGGTGGCGGAAGTTTCCGACACCACTTTGGCGTTCGATCTCGGTGTGAAGGCGGCGCTCTACGCGCGAGCCGGCATTCCCGAATATTGGGTGTTGGACGTGAATGGGCGGCGGCTGATCGTTCATCTGCAGCCGGTGGAGGGCGTGTACCAATCCATTGCCGCGTTCGCGGAGGAGGAAACCGTCCAGACTCCGTTGACCGGCGACGCTACGATCCTGGTGCGCGATCTGCTGTAGCGCGCTCCTTGAGAAATCGGAGCATTTTGCGAGTGGCTTCGCCGCGATGGCTGACATCGAGTTTCTGCTCCGTAGTTGCCTCGCCGAAGGTGCAGTGAAACGCCGGGCAGTAGAACATCGGGTCGTAGCCGAATCCGTTGGATCCGCGCTCCTCATCGAGGATTTCCCCTTCCACCGTGCCGCGAAACGTGCCCAGCACTTGCCCTTGTTGCACCAGGGCGATGGTGCAGACGTAGCGTGCGGTGCGTTGGGCGGCGCCGCGCAGTTTCTCGAGCAGAAGGCGGTTGTTCCTTTCGTCGGTGGCGCCGGGATCGGAGAAGCGCGCCGAGTGCACTCCGGGAGCGCCTCCGAGGGCATCCACTTCAAGGCCGGAATCCTCGGCGAACATTAGCTCCGGGGTGAACCGGCTATAGTAGATAGCCTTTTCGATGGCGTTGGCTTCGAACGTTTCGCCCGTCTCCTCTGGGGCTGCGATCTGCTTCAAGCCGGGTAGCGGCTGAATGGAGAAAAAATCGGGAGCCAATTCTTCGGCGGCGTGGAGAAACTCGCGCAGCTTTCCGGCGTTGGTGGTGGCGCAATATAGGGTGAGCAAGCCTAGACTCCCGCCAGTACCTTCTTCTGCATGTCGACGATCTCGGCAACGCCCTTGCGCGCCAGCGACACCAGTTGCGCCATCTGGGAATCGTCGAAGGAGTTGCGTTCGGCGGTGGCTTGAAACTCGACGAAGTTGCCGGCGCCGGTGAGCACGATGTTCGCGTCCACTTCCGCCTTGGCATCCTCCTCGTAGCAGAGATCGAGCATGGGGACGCCGTTGACAATCCCAACGCTGATGGCGGCCACATGGTCGCGGATGGGATTCGTTTTGATCTGCTGAAACTTCACCAACTGGCGGATCGCCATGGCGAGGGCAAGGAAGGCTCCATTGATGGATGCCGTACGCGTGCCGCCATCGGCCTGCAGCACGTCGCAGTCGACGATCAAGGAGCGCTCGCCGAGGGCCTCGAGATCGACCACGGCGCGCAATGACCGGCCGATGAGCCGCTGGATTTCGAGCGTGCGCCCGGATTGCCGGCCTTTGTTCACTTCACGCGGCGTACGCGTGGCCGTGGATCGAGGCAGCATGGAATACTCCGCAGTCACCCATCCCTTGCCGGTATTGCGAAGGAAGGAAGGAACGGTCTCTTCGACGGTAGCGGCGCAGAGGACGCGCGTGTTTCCGAAACTGATGAGCGCGGAACCTTCCGCGGTCAATAGATATCCCGGCTCAATGTGCACCGGGCGAAGCTGGTCGGACAGACGTTGGTCGATTCTCATTTACTTCACGCTGGAACTGAGTGCGGCGTAGAACAACATGGAAAGCAGTGCGATCCCGGAAATGATCAGGATGGCGCAGGGGATCGCTCCGGGCTTGGGCTGCTCCCCGCGCGGCCCTTTCCGGACGGGCTTGAACTTACTCATAAAGGTTCATCGTAGCAGGAGCACCCCTTGCAGGGTGGTTCTCGTTTTACCATGAAATAGCAATGATCACGCGCCGCCTCTGGTGGATCGCACTGCTGCCGCTGGCGGCTTGCGAAAACCCCAACGAACGAATTGAAATTCTGCCAATGACGATGGGCGAATGGCGCCGCATGTCGGTGGAGAACATGCCTCCGGAGGAGCATACCCAGGAGTTGAAGCAGCGCGGCATCAAACAGGCGCGGCGCGGCAACTACGAAGCCAACGGTGTGCGCCTGACGGCATCGGTGTATGAATATGGCAGCCAGGCCGTGGCCTTCGAGATGGTCCAGAAATGGCGTCCCGAACCGGGAAAAATGGCGTTTCACCAAGGCTCCTATTTCGTGATCCTGTCGGGAGGCGCCCCGGAGGACAACAAAGTACGGAACGATTTCGCGGCCGTACTGGAGGCTTCGCTGAAGAAGTGAACCCGAGCGCCCCACGCTGGACCGCCGCGGACGCATTCTTCGAGACTGCGCTGCTGGGCCTGCTCGGCAGTGGTTACCTGGCGGTGGTGGGATCGGGCTATCTGGATACCCCTACTGCCCTTGTCACGGCGTTAGGGCTGCTGGCAAGGGCGCTCCTCGTGCTGGGCTGGCTGCGGTTCGAATTCTCCCCGCAAGCTGTCAACTGGCTCACGCTCGGCTATGTCGCTTTCTACCCCCTTGATTACTTCTACGTATCCCGCGACTTCCTGACGGCGACGGTTCACCTGGTGTTCTTTCTGGCGGTGGTGAAGATCCTCACGGCGAAGACCGAGCGCGACTATTTCTACGTCAAGGTCATCGCATTCCTGGAACTGCTGGCGGCGTCGGTGCTGTCTTCGAGCGCCAATTACTTCGTGTTTCTTGCCTTGTTCCTGACCTTCGGGGTGGGTACCTTCGCGGCGTCGGAAATGCGCCGTTCCGCGGCGAAGACCGATAGCGTGGTGCGTTCCGGACAACGCGGGCTGAACATGCGGCTGCTCGGCCTCACCGTGTTCACCGTGGGCGGCATTCTGGTGTTGACCGCGTCGTTGTTCTTCCTGTTGCCGCGCACGGCGCGCGCCGCGTTTCAACGGTTGGTGCCGCAGCGCTTTCATGTTCCGGGATTCTCCAACGAGGTGACGCTCGGCCAGATCGGCGAGTTGAAGATGCGCAACACCGCCATCCTGCACGCGCGCATTCTCACCGGGAATGAAATGGCTCCGCACGGGCTGAAATGGCGCGGCGCGGCGTTGACGCAGTTCGACGGCAAGCGCTGGTTCAACGAAACGAACTCCACCGAGGTGCTGCGTGTCGAAGGAGGCGTTCTGCGCCTCAGTTCGATCGAGGACACGCTGCGGCGCGCCCGGCGGATCAGCTATGAAGTGGCGATGCAGGAGTCCACATCGGACGCTCTGTTTCTCGCCGGCTCTCCGGAGACCATCCAAATCGGGGTCCCGCTGGTGATTCGCACACCGGCCAATACTTTTCGGCTGTTTGGGCCGGCCGACCAACTGCGGTATCGCGTCTATGCTCTGCTCGAAACAGATGGCGACCCACGTTACCAGGGAGGTTCGCTGAGCGCCGAGGAACGCATGGTGAATCTGCGGCTGCCGGTCCTCGACCGGCGCATCGCGGAACTGGCCAGGCAAGTCACCGCGGGCTACGAGGCGGAAGCGGACCGCGCCCGGGTGCTGGAGGTGTACCTGCGCAAGACCTACCCATACACAACCGAACTTCCGCAAGTGGAAACCGCCGATCCGGTGGCCGATTTTCTCTTCCACCGCAAGAAAGGGCACTGCGAATACTTTGCTTCCGCCCATGCTGTGATGTTGCGCTCCATTGGTATTCCGGCGCGTGTGGCCACGGGTTTTCAAAGCGGGGTCTTCAATCCTCTGAGCGGCTGGTACCTCGTCCGCGCCAGCGATGCCCACAGTTGGGTGGAGGTCTGGCTGAAAGGAAAAGGCTGGACTACCTTCGATCCCACACCGCCTGATCCGAACCCTCCAGGAATGACTCTGTCGATGAAGCTGCAGCTTTACGCGGATGCGCTGCAGGTCTTCTGGCAGGATTGGGTGCTCAGCTACGACATTGAGCGGCAACTGAACCTCGCCGCGAAGGTGGAGCAGTCCAGCCGCAACTTCCAACTGCGCTGGTTTGAAGGGGCCGTCAACGATTGGGTGAAGCGGCTCAAGAAAAGCGCCGACGCCGCCAAACAGTACGCGTGGCTGGTGGTGCTTGCCGTGGCGTTCGTCACCGCGGCTATCTTTTTCGGACCGGCATTGTGGAAACACGCCCGCACCGCCTTCCGGGTCCAACAGGTGCGCCGCGGACAAGTAACGGCTTCCGACGCTACGCTGCTCTACGGAAAAATGCTGGACCTGCTGCATCAGCGCGGAATCGAGAAACCGGCCTGGGTGACACCGCGTGAATTCGCCGTGACGGTGAAGGATCCGCGCGCCGCGGCTTTGGTTGGGGAATTCACCACCACCTATAATTCGTTACGATACGGGAATGATCACGCCGCCGCGCCGCGGCTGGTAGCCTTGCTGGACGAACTGCGGCAAACGTTGCTAGCGCGGAGGGGGTAAATCGCCGGGACTTCGCGGAGGCGCTGTAAAGAGCGGCTCTACCTCATACGACGTCAGCACCCACAGGCTGTAGACACCCACCACTGTTCCGAAAGGAACATTGATAAGGCCGAAAATCGAGAGGATCATCCCCAGGTTCCGAGCCCATTCCTGACAACCGAGCAGCCCCTTGCCCAGGAGGATCTGCGGCCCGGCCATCAGCAACAGATACAGCATGACGCAAGCCGTGACGAAGCCTTCCGTGGTTGTCGTGGAACCTCCCACACGGGCATTGATCAACAGAACCCCACCGGGGCCTCTGAACAGGATCAGAATCACCACACACACAAAAATCCCGAACACGCCAAGCGCGATGTTCAGGTACCCGATCCTCCGCAGATGTGCTTCCATGGGGAACTTGTGCGTTCGCTTCTATTGTAGCGGTGCACGAGGCGGATCCGTGTTCCCATCCGCAATCCGCCTCGTGTCCTCCGATCCTCCTCCAAATGACCAACCGCTCTCCGGCGGCTTGTGGGTGCTCCTCACTGAGATGAGCGAACTTGATCTTGTTGAAAACGGCTGGGTGTTTGTTTTTCTGTTTTTTCGTTTTCCCTAACCGCCTACATCATGGAACGTGCGGATGCCGGGCGAATCCCATCACTGTGCGGAAATTTTTCCGTCCCTTTTGTGGGCTAAGGCATACCATTCATAGAGAAGTACGAGGAATACCGGTGCGTAGATGAACCACCGCAGGGGGCTCACTCCGTTCCACTGCCCGAGAATCTCCCACGCCGGAAGCACCTGATAGGCGAGCGGCGCGAGCGCGGACCACAACAGCAGAGCCAGGGAAGGATGCGCTGGAACAAGGGCCAGCATCCAGGTGAGGTACCAGGGATGATTGTTGGAGGCGACAAGCAGCAGAACGGTGGTGACGGCTAGAGCAGCCCGTGAGGCCGGCCATCGCCGGATGGTGACCCATAGCACAGCCACGCCAACCATCGCCGCCGCGCTGTACTTGGCGAGATAGGCATCGCCGGTAAGCCACAATAAAGCGCCATAGATGCTGTCGTTGTTGCGCCATCCGCCGAGAAATCCGGTGGCGAAGGGGCCGTTGCGAATCAGGCCTGTCCCAAACGGCGCCAGAAAGACAATACAGACGGCCGCCGCCAGGAATCCGTACTTCCAGCGGGCCAGATTGCGGCCCACGTAGACCGGAAGCAGCACTACCGGCCAGATCTTGGCGGCAATGGCCAGCCCCAGCCAGGTGAACGCGCCGCGCCATCGCGCCTGCTCGGCGGCGATGAGGGAGAGCACCAATGGCAACAGCATCAGCGAATCATTGTGTCCGTTCACCCAGAACTCGAAGATGGGCAGCGGGCTCCAGGCATACAGCAGCGCACGCTCTTTCCGCCACGCCCACATCGCCGCAAGCAGAGCCAGATCGAAAGCCACGGAGGGCAGCTTCAGCCAGAACACTTCGCGGTACGGATCGCCGCCGGCAAACGGACGAATCGCCTGGTAGGCAAAGCGGTAGACAAGCTCCGTGAAGGGTCCGTAGACGGCCTTGAAGTCCGGGCCGCTGAGGCGCGAATACGTGGCATCGCGCAGGTGCCGGAAGCCAGGGTCACTGGGGGCCACCTCATAAGGGCTGGCGCCTTCCAGTTGCAGCCGCGCTTCCCAGCGGTATCGCAGCACATCATCGGTGAACGCCGGCGGCAGCCCCCACACCGTCAGCCGGAAGAGGATGGCGAACGCCACAATCCAAAAGCCTAAGCTGTTCCCCTGAAACGGCTTGTCAGATTGAGATTCCTTCAGAATGAGGCCGCAGGAAATGAGGTATACTGCGGAAGTCACAATTAGAATCGCGATGACCGATACGATGTGCCTGTCGAGTGGCGTCCTGGTGTTCAGCAACGCCAACCCGGTCCACTCGATGAGTGCGGGAATGACGAACCGGATGGGTAATCTGCTCATGCGGACTGCCCGCTGATCGGGAGCGAATCTCCATGGTACCAGCCAATCTCCCCTTTGCTCTTTTAACCACAGCGACGACGCTCAGCCGCTTGCAGCGTGAATTGCTCGACGACACCTTCGCCGGCATCCACACGCTCGGATGGTTCGACTATGCGTTGCTGATCCCATACTTCACCGTTCTCATCATCTTGTCAATTTACGGACTGCACCGCTATTCGGTGATCCGGGAGTATTTCCAGCATCGCCATGTGCTGAATCAGCCCCCCGCCAAGGAATGGCAGGAACTGCCGCGCGTGACCATTCAGCTACCGCTGTTCAACGAGCGGTACGTCGTGGAGCGGTTGATCGAAACCGTGACGAAGATGGATTATCCGCGCGAGTTGTTGGAGATCCAGGTGCTGGACGATTCCACCGACGAGACGCATCCGTTCACGGAGCGCCTGGTGAACGAGTACGCGGCCATGGGGCATCCCATTGTCTACATCCACCGCACCAACCGGCACGGGTTTAAAGCCGGCGCCCTGCAGGAAGGCATGTACAAAGCGAAGGGTGAGTTCTTCGCGATCTTCGATGCCGACTTCATCCCACCCACCGATTTCCTGCGGCGGACCATTCACTACTTCACTGATCCCAAGGTGGGGATGGTGCAAACGCGCTGGACGTATTTGAACCGGGACTATAACCTGCTGACCGAAGTGCAGGCGATGCTGCTGGACGGGCATTTCGTGCTGGAGCACGGGGCTCGGTTCGGCGGCGGGAAGTACTTCAACTTCAATGGCACGGCGGGAATCCTGCGGCGCCAGATGATCGAAGACGCCGGCGGCTGGGAGCACGATACACTCACCGAGGACAGCGACCTCAGCTACCGGGCGCAGTTGAAAGGCTGGCAGTTCCACTACGTACCGTCGGTGGAATGCCCCAGCGAATTGCCTGTCGATACGCATGCCTTCCAGGTGCAGCAATCGCGCTGGGCGAAGGGCCTCATGCAGGTGTGTATGAAGTTGATTCACCGCATCCTGAAGGCCGATGTGCCGTTTAAGGTGAAGGCGGAGGCCTTCTGCCATCTCACTCCGAACATTTCTTATCCGCTGATGATCGTGGTGAGCGCCCTCATGCTTCCGGTAATGATTGTGCGCTTCTACATCGGCTGGTGGGAGATGCTGTTCATCGATCTGCCGCTGGTGATTGCGTCTTTCTGGTCGGTATCGGCGTTCTATGTGGTTGCGCAGCGTGAGTTGTATCCACGGAGTTGGTGGAAGGCGTTCTTCTTCCTACCTGCCCTGATGAGCGCCGGCATTGCGCTGACGTTGATCAACACGAAGGCCGTGGCGGAGGCGCTGCTGCGCATTCAATCGAGCTTCGTGCGCACCGCCAAGTTCGGTATCGGCGAGAAGAAAGTGGCGGTGGAGAAGAAGAAGTACCGCTCCCGCAGCGGCTGGCTGCCGTACCTGGAGTTGGCTTTCGGCACGTATTTCCTGGGCATGGTGGCGTATGCCATCGACACCCTGAACCTGCTCGCCGTGCCCATCCTCATGCTGTTCGTCGGCGGGTATTATTGGGCCGGCGTGTCCACGCTATGGCAGGAGTATCAGGACCGTATGCGCTGGCAGGAAGCACAGCGGATGGAGACCGAGTCCGCGCGCTGAGATCAGGCGCGTCTCATTTCCGGTCCGGACCCGGCGGGGCGCAACTGCAGGTCCATCAGGATCGGACCTCCCTCCCCGGCGATGGCCGAAAAGTGCGCGGCCCCTTCGAACACGTGTTCCACGTAGGATGCCCGCACACGCTCCGTAAATCCGAGCTTTCGAAATATATGCTGTGACCGGCGATTGGTGGCTTCGGTGACCGCGGATTGAAAACCTCTCTCCATCCCGTTCGCCAAACAGCGCTGCACCAGCCGCTGAGCGATTCCTTGTCCCCCGAATCTCCGATCCACACCGAGCAGAAAGAGATGCAGTGCCTCTCCCGGACGAGGGCTGAACTGGTTGCGATAGGCGGCATCCAAGCCGCCAAGGATGTCGAAAATCGGGAGAAACTTCGGGCTGATTCCATCCAGGCCGTCCGGCATCGGCGACGCCGCATCTTCCGTCAACAGCGCCCCTACCAGTTCTCCTGTCTGCTCTGATCTCGCCAGGATGGTTAGCCGCTCCTGCGCCGCTTTCCGACACCACAGTTGGACGAATTGCTCGAATTCCGCCGGCGTGAGCCCGACCGCTACGGCAGGCGGATCGTACCCGGCGAACACATGGCCCAGCAATCGGACCATTTCATCCGCGTCAGATGCGGAATACAGGGTGTATTGAATGGAAGGGGACATTGGGTTCAAGGGTGTATCGCCATGTTACTCCACTACCATCCCATCTGCCGCACCGCCGCTGATTCTCTTCCGGATCGTCCTGCAGGATGGGGCCTTCAGTATCGGATGCAGTGAAGCCCGTGTCCTGAATCATTGGTGTTCTGGGGGCCGATGTACTGGAGCGGAAGTACCGTTTCTATTTTTCTCGATTTCCGATGAGCCGCCCGGCGCGTCAATTGCGCCACAAGAAATTGACAGGACATTTTTTTTTCTCAGGAGGATTGCTTGCCATGTCACTCGGCAAGTTGGCGTTGATGTTGGGATTGGTGTTGGGGGCGGGGCAGCCGGCGCTGTGTTCGCTGTTCACGGGATCCAGCTATGGATTCGGAGTTCAGAGTCTAAACGGGTGGGCGTTGAACCACAACTGGGACACTTCAGGTCTGGCGGTGGTTGATACGCCAGATGGAATGAAGATCACTGGAAGCATGTCAGCGACGATTACCGAGACAGATCCCTTCATCATGCAGAGCACGATTCACTTTGTCGTCTACCGTCTAATGGCGACGGGGAGTGGATTAGATCTCACGCTGCTAGCCCAACAAACAGGAACGCTATCCTATACCGGCGATATCAGCGTGACGCTGGTCAGAACAGTGTCTTCGGTCAACATCACGTCTTGCAGCACTGCTGCCTTCGCCGAATCAAGCTCAGGCGTTGGTCTCAACCCGGGATCGATTGCAGCCGGTCCCAACGAGTATTCCTGCTATGGTGATGCGGACGGCGGTACCGCGCTTGCTCTGTCCGGAACCATCAGCTACTTGGCAAACGGCCCTGGCACCATCTCAATCGACTTCGGAAATTCGCTGCTAGGTGAGGTGCGCCTGAACGCCGACACCGACGTACCCGAGCCTTCTACGCTGTGGCTCCTCTCCACCATCATCCCGATCGCCATCTACAGGCGCCGTCACCAGCCCATCTGCCGCATCCGTTCCTGAATAATCCCGGCATACCGGTCCATCCGCGCCGGACGCCAGCGCAACGGCGACGGCAGCACCGCGGCCAGGCGCGACGCCTGTTCCCTGCTGACTTGCGCCGCGGCCACGCCGTAGTGGTGCCGTGCTGCTTCCTCCGCGCCGAAGACTCCTGGCCCCCATTCGGCGATGTTCAGGTACAACTCCAGGATGCGGTCCTTCGAGAGCACCGTTTCCGCCACCGGCACCAGTGCTGCCTCGGCTCCTTTGCGGAAGAACGAGCCGCGCGTGGTAAAAAACAAATTCTTGACCGTTTGTTGCGTGATGGTGGAAGCTCCG
>CALFYN010001008.1 GCA_937952345.1 uncultured Acidobacteriota bacterium | reverse complement strand
GCGATAACCGGCCACTGGTTTATTGGACCTCCCGGGTGGGGGGTTGGATGAGCTTCTGCATGGCGAGGACTTTCCTGTTCGCTTCGAGGCGGCGCTTCTTGTCGAAGTATGACTTTACAACATCGCGGACGATGGGTGCGGCGCGATCGCCGTGTTCCCCATTCTCGAATAGCGCGGCGACGACAATTTCTGGGGTATCGCGAGGGGCGAAGCCGACGAACCAGGCGTTGTCGGCGAACTCCTTCCCCAATTTCGCGGACTTCAGAAAATCGTTGGAGGCCAATTGCGCGGTGCCGGTCTTGCCGCACAACTCGATGCCGGGCAAGCGGGAATTGCCCGCCGTGCCGCCTCCGTTGACCACGTTGTACATGCCTCCCACAACCTTCAACACGTTTTCAATCGTGAGTTCTGCCTTGCGAGCCGATTCCTTGGGAACGGCGCCCTTTACCAAGTGCGGCCGATGCCAGATTCCGCCCGCGGCCATGCCGCCGATGGCGTGGGCGAGTTGCAGGGGAGTGACGGTGAGTGCGCCCTGTCCGATGGCAACGGAAATCGTTTCGCCGGGGTACCATCGCTGGCGCTGGGTGCGCATCTTCCATTGCGTGGATGGCACGGTGCCGGAGGCTTCGTAGGGGAGATCAATACCCGTCTTGGCGCCCAAGCCCGCCATCTCAGCGTAGCGGGCAATGTTATCAATTCCCAGCTTGTTGCCGACGCTGTAGAAAAAGACGTCGCAACTGGCGGCGATGGCCCGGTTCATCTGCACCGTCCCATGCCCGCCGCGCTTGTGGCATTTGAAAGGACGCCCGTACCAATTCGCCGAACCCGCGCAGGACACGGAATAGTCGGTGTCGGCCGTGCTGGTTTCGAGAGCGGCCAGAGCAACAAGGGGCTTGAACGTCGAACCGGGCGCCCATTGGGCCTGGATGGCGCGGTTGAACAGAGGCTTTTCGGGATCGTTGAGCAGATCGCGCCATTCCTTGCCGCTGATGCGCGAAGACATTTTGTTGGGGTCGTAGGAGGGGCGGCTCACCATGGCGAGCACCTCGCCATTACGCGGGTCAATGGCGACGACAGAGCCGCGGCGGCCTTCCAACGCCAGCTCGGCGACGATTTGCAGATCGAGATCGAGAGTCAACTGCAGGTTCTGGCCCGGCACGGCCGCCTTATAGCCGATGACTTCGCGCTCGTAGCCGCGGTTGTCCACCACCACCTGGCGCTGGCCGTCCGTGCCGGTAAGCAGATCGTTGTACTGGCGTTCGATGCCTGCCTTGCCGATCACGTCACCGGGCTTGTAGCGGGCATATTCGGCGTTGTTCAACTCGGCGTCGTTGATTTCGCCGACGTATCCAATGACGTGCGCGGCGAAGGCTTCCTGCGGATATTCGCGGGTGTGCGATTGCACCAGTTCCATTTCCGGAAACGTATCCTGGTCGCGGTGCGATTCGACGAAAGCGAGATCGGCGGGAGTCAGTTCTTCCTTGATCTTGACGGGCTCATACTTCGGCCGCGTACGGTCATAGCGCTTCAGCTTGGATTCCAGTTCTTCGATGTCGAGATCCAGGCCTTCGGCGATCGGCTGGATGTGTTCCGGCTTGAGCGTTTCGCGGGACAGCAGAAGGCTGAAGGAGAGGTGGTTGTCGACGATGACACGGCCATCGCGATCGAGGATCTTGCCGCGGGGGGCAAGCACCGGCAGGCTCTTGATGCGATTGCGCTCGGCGGCTTCGCGATAGTAGCTCTCGTTGAGGATCTGGAGGAAGTAGAAATTGGCGGCCAGGAAGAGGGCGACGGCGAAAATGGCATACTGCACCACGACGATTTTGCCGGCGGCAAAATTCGTGTCTTCGCGAAGGATGCGCTCCGCGTCGAGTTGTTTTTCCTGCTCGTGTTCAGAAGGAGTAACAGCCACGTGGGAAGGGCTCAGCCTCTCTCCCTTAGTCTATCCAAGAATCGGAACAGCGGCACCGCCACAACCGCGTTGAGGAGAGCGAGGAGCAGTTCGCGGCGTGGATCGAATTCGCCGGGCTGGCCAAGCAAGGCCCGCACCAATACCCAATACAGAAACTGAAGAAAAAAATAAAAAAAGAAACCGAGTATGAAGCGGATGGCGTTGTTGTCGACATCGAAGCGGTGGCTCATGGAAGCGCTGAAATAGCCGACCAGCGTTTTGACGATGCCGAACATGCCGAGGGGTTGGTGGCTGAGCGAATCCTGCACCAGGCCGATGCCGGCGCCGAGAAACATGCCCTGGATCTGGGAACGGCGCATCAGGGCGAAGAATACGGTGACCAGCAGGGGCAGATCCAGGAACGCGAGCGCTTCGAGAAAACGCGCCACGTAGACTTGAAACAGAATGGCGAGTAGCGGCGCGCCGAGCAGCACGACTAACCGGAAGCGTGCGATGGGACTTTTGGAGGGCGGTCCGGTGACCAGCCGGCCGGAATATTCGCTCATTGCTGGTTGGGCGCCGGAGGCGGCGCGGGAGCTTGCGGGGAGGGAGCAGATTCCGCGGGGGCGGGCGCGGGCCGGCGGGCGGGCTCGGCATTGAAGTCGGGGATTCTGCCGCCCTGGCCGTAGCGAACGCCCTGGGCTTCCCCTAGCTTGCGATAGCGCTCCCGCAACAAGTCGGCATCCGTGGAGGAGACTTCCGGCTGCGCTTCCACGGGCGGAGCCTCGCCCGGCGCCGGCAACACATGGTAGGGGACGTTTTCCGGCTGCATGCCGGGGATGACCTGATGCACGCCTTCGAGCACAATCAGGACTTCTTCCAACCCGCGCGCGAAACCACTCGGAGTGAGAAAGATCTCTTTGTAGGCGCGGCCGGGACGCACTACCTTCACTTCGCCGACGGGAAAGCCTTTCGGAAAAATGCGGTCGTCGCCGGAAGTATAGAATCGCTCCCCCACCTCCACTTTGAGTTCGCTGGGAACGTATTCGACACTGAGGGTGCCATGGCCCTGGCCCTTCACGGTGCCTTGTACACGATAGCGTTCCGACATGACGCCCGCGGCGAAACTGGGATCGGTGACCAGCATCACCTGCGATGCCGTCGGATAGACGGCGATCACTTTGCCGACGATGCCATCGGGAGTGACCACGGCCATGCCGGGTTGCACGCCGGCCGTTGCACCGCGATCGACAAAAACCACCTTCGAGTTTGCCCCCGTCGCGTTGGCGATGATGCGCGCGCCGAGCGTGCGCGACGCGGTGCGCTGCTGAAAGGCGGCCAGCACTTTGGCCCGGTCGGCGGTGGAAAGCTCCGTGCGGAGGAATTGATTCTGCAATTTCAGCCGGTCGAGTTCTTCTTTGAGCCGGCGGTTCTCTTCGCGGGCGTTGAGGAGAATGAAGTAGTCCCGGATGAAACCAACGGTGCCGCCGCGCACGACGTCCACCAGTTTCGCCACGGGAGTAATCGCGGTCACCGACCAGACGCGGATGAGCCGCATATCCTGGTTGCTCTTGACCTGATAGGCCAACAGCACCAATTGCGCGGCGATCACAACCAGCAGCACGGTGACGTTGCGATAGCGCTGGAGAATAAATTCCATACACCTAACTTGTTTATTCTCTCACGTCTAGCGCCGGGCGGCTGTTTTCCGGGCCGGTGCGTCTTATTCTGTTTTGGCGCCGCCGAGCGAAGCGGTGGCGAGCGTGCCGCCCAGTCCCATGGTCTCCACCACCGAGGATGGCACGATGACCATCGAGCCACGCTCTTTAATCGCTTCATAGAGCATGTTCATGGCACGCAGGTGCAGGGCGACGGGATTGTTCGCGTAGGTTTGCGCCGCCTCTGAGAATTTGGTGCTGATTTCGGTTTCCGCCTGTCCGAGAATGATACGGGCCTGGCGCTCACGCTCGGCCTGAGCCTGGCGGGACATGGCATCTTCCAGACCTTGCGGGATGCGCACATCGCGAATTTCCACCGATTGCACGGTGATTCCCCAGGGGTTGGTCTTTTCATCGAGGATGCGCTGCAATTCCCGGCCGAGGGATTCGCGCTCGGTGATCATCTGCGCCAGTTCGTGGCGGCCGATGGATTCGCGCAATCCGGTCTGGGCGCTCATGGTGACAGCTTGCACGAAGTCCTCCACTTCGAGAATGGATTTTTCGGCGTTCCAGACCACCCAGAAGACAATGGCATCCACGTTCACGGGCACGGTGTCGCGAGTCAGTGTGGATTCGGCGGAGACGCTGGAGACGCGCACGCGCTGATCGACATAGCGGCTTAGGGTCTCGACGACAGGGATGATGTGGAACAAACCCGGGCCCCGCAATCCGCGGTAGCGGCCCA
>CALFYN010001007.1 GCA_937952345.1 uncultured Acidobacteriota bacterium | reverse complement strand
CGGCGGCAGCGTCGAAACCCGCGAATCCGCCGCCCCAGACAAACGCGGCCTCACCGGCTGGCTCCACCGAGGCGGCCGCCTCGACCAGGAATCCTCCCACGCCCACGACAGCAAGCCCTGGTACATGGTCCTCTGGCTTACCGGCGTCGACTACTTCTCCACCCTCGGCTACCAGCCCGGCATCGCCCTCCTCGCCGCCGGAGCCATCGCCCCCATCGCCACCACCATCCTCGTCGCCGTCACCCTCCTCTGCGCCCTCCCCATCTACGCCCAGGTCGCCAAGCGCTCCTATGCCGGCCAGGGCTCCATCGCCCTCCTCGAAAATCTCCTCCACGGATGGTGGGGCAAGATCCTCGTCCTCGCCCTCCTCGGCTTCGCCGCCACCGACTTCGTCATCACCATGACCCTCTCGGCCGCCGACGCCGCCCAGCACGCCGTCGAAAACCCGTTCCTCGAACCCATCGTCGGCCATGCCCGCCTCGAACTCACCCTCGGCATGCTCGCCCTCCTCGCCGTCGTCTTCCTCATGGGCTTTCAGGAAGCCATCGGCCTGGCCACCTTCGTCGCTATCCCCTATCTCCTGCTCAACGCCGTCGTCCTCATCCGTGGCTTCATCGAAATCTCCCACCATCCCGAATACTGGCCCAACTGGCGCGCCGCCCTCTCCACCCACGGCGATTTCACCCAACTCATGATCGCCTCCGCCCTCATCTTCCCCCGCCTCGCCCTCGGACTCAGCGGCTTTGAAACCGGCGTCTCCGTCATGCCCCTCATCAGCGGCGATGTCCCCGAGGGCCGCGTCTCCAACACCCGCAAGCTCCTTACATCGGCCGCGCTCATCATGAGCGTCCTCCTGCTCTGCTCCAGCTTCGTCACCACCCTCCTCGTCCCTCCCGATGCCTACAAAACCGGCGGCCCGGCCAGCGGACGCGCCATCGCCTGGCTCGCCCACAAATACCTCGGCAGCGGCTTCGGCACCGTCTACGATCTCTCCACCATCCTCATCCTCTGGTTCGCCGGAGCCTCCGCCATGGCCGGACTCCTCCACCTCATCCCCCGCTATCTCCCCCGCTTCGGCATGGCCCCCCGCTGGGTCTCCTATGCCCGCCCCCTCGTCGTCCTTCTGTTCGCCATCGACGTCATCGTCACCATCGTCTTCAAAGCCGAAGTCGAAGCCCAGGCCGGCGCTTACGCCACCGGAGTCCTCGTCCTCATGCTCTCGGCCGCCTTCGCCGCCACGCTCGCCCTCTGGAGCGAAAACCGCCTCCTCAGCATCTATTGCGCCTTTGTCTCCCTCGTCTTCCTCTACACTCTTTTTGAAAACGTCATCGAGCGCCCCGACGGACTCATCATCTCCAGCATCTTCATCTTCCTCGTCCTCACCTTCAGTTCCATCAGCCGCCTCATGCGCTCCACCGAACTCCGCGTCACCGAGTTCGTTTTCGCCGACGAAGAATCGGCCGCCCTCTGGAAGGGCATTCTCAACAAAAAGGTGAATCTCGTCCCCATCCGCAGCCCCGGCATGCGCGGCAAGAAAGCCGCCGAAATCCGCAAATACTACTCCGCCACCGGCCCGCTCGCCTTCGTCCACGTCAATCTGGTCGACAACCGCAGCGAGTTCCTGAGCAGCCCCGTCCTCAGCCTCAAGCGCGAGCTCGACAACTACGTCATCGAGATCAACCAGGCCAACGCCGTCGCCAATTCCATCGCCTACTTGAGCGAATTAATCGACCCCCGCAGCATCTTCCTCGGCCTTTCCCGCAAAAACCTCATGAACCAGGCCCTCAATTTCCTTTTATTCGGAGAAGGCGAAACCGGCCTCATGGTCTACACCATCCTCCTCCGCTACTGGGAATGGACCCCCTACGACGACGTCCGCCCCCTCATCTTCCTCATGAGCGACTAACCTCGTTGATACACTGGGACCATGCTCCGGGCCCGCCATGCCAGTGTGCGGAATCTGCTCACGGTTGCGCCCCGCCGCATCGCCGCCGCCCTGCTTGTCCTCATCGCCCTCGCCGCCGGCTACCGGATACTCACCCGCCGCGCATACTCCCCCGCACCAGCGCCCCCCGCCGCCGGCGCCCCGCCCGGCTCGGACCAGTCCGTCCACCCCAGCTTCCTCTACGGCATCGTTACCACCGTTGACGGCGTCACCTACGAAGGCCGGCTCCGCTGGGGTGGCACGCAGGAAGCCTTCTGGAGCGACTATTTCAATGGCCAAAAGAAGCAGAACTCCTGGGCCGCCCAGGTGCCGCCCGAGCGCCTCCCAACCGAGCGTCACCCCATCGCCTTCTTTGGGATCGAAATCGTCAATAGGGAGCGCCCCATCGACCTCACCCGCCTCTTCATGGCCCGCTTCGGTGACATCGCCCTCATCCAGGCCAGTGGCCGCGACGTCCGCGTCACACTCAAAAGCGGCGCCGTCTTCGACCTCGACCGCTTCTCCGCCAGCGACTTCGACGACGGTGTCCGGGTCTGGGACGCCTCCCGAGGCGTAACCGACCTCGACAGCATCCGCATCCGCACCATCGAACTCCTCCCCCCACCCCGGCCTGGAGCCGCGCCCCACCGGCTGCACGGCACGGTCCGCACGCGCCACGGCCGCGAGTTCACCGGCTTCCTCCAGTGGGATCGCGAGCAGTCCCTCGGCTCGGACCATCTCTCCGGCCAAGCGGCCCGCGCCGAGCGCACCATTCCCTTCCACGCCATCCGGTCCATCGCCCGCCGCACGCCCGACAGCTCCCTGGTGTCCATCGACGGCGGCGCCGCCATTGTCCTCTCTGGCAACCGCTCCGTCGGCGAAGGCAATCGCGGCGTCTACGTCGATGACCCGCGCTTCGGCCGTGTGCTCGTCTCCTGGCAGTCCTTCGACCGCGTCGACTTCAGCCCCGGCGGAAGCGGCCCCGCCTACGACGACTTTCCTCCGGGGAGCCCCCTCACCGGCGCCGTCACCACCCGCGATGGCCGCAGCCTCTCCGGCCGCCTCGTTTACGACCTCGACGAGAGCGAGTTCACGGAAACGCTCGACGCCCCATCGGAGGGCGTGGACTACACCATCCCATTCACCCTCATCGCCTCGATCGCCATCCCCGTCCCCACACAGAGCGGCCCCCGCCGCGCTACCGTGACGTTGCGTGATGGAATGCAACTGCAGCTTGAATCCACCGGCGACCTCGGCCCGGGCAATGCCGGCCTTCTGATCTTCGCCGCCGGCAATCCGAGCCCCGCCTACGTACCCTGGAACAACGTCGTCCAAATCGCGCTCGACCGCCCGCCGGCAAACGAATGAACGCCCCCCGCGGCCTCTTCCTGAACCTTTCCCGTTACTTCCTCAGAATCTTCTCCATCGCTTTTCCCTTGGCCAGTTCATCCACCAGCTTGTCCAAATAACGGATCTGCCGCATGCGTGGATCCTCGATCTCCTCCACCCGATAGCCGCAGATTACACCGGTGATCTTGGAAACATTCGGGTTGATCCGTGGCGCCTGCGCGAAGAACGTCTCGAAGTCGACCTTGCTGTCAATCTGCTCTTGCAGTGCCTGTTCCTCGTAGCCGGTCAGCCAGTGGATGATGGCATGCACCTCCTCTTTCGTGCGCCCCTTCTTCTCCGCCTTGGCGATGTAATGCGGGTAAACGCTGGCGAATGTCATCCGAAAAACTCTGGTGTTGTCCATGGCCCCTCGCAGTGTAACGCGCTTCCAGGATCAGCGCCCAGCCCCCTTGCGCGGCCGCTCCAGGTAAAGGTGCGTGACGATACCATGGCGCGGCACTCCGATGACCTGGCTGCGGGCGTCATACATGTAGCCGGCTTCCACGGAACTCCAGCTCGACCAGCGCCACCGCAGCCCCGCCGAATTTCGCCCGGCCAGGTACCCCTTGGCATCG
>CALFYN010001006.1 GCA_937952345.1 uncultured Acidobacteriota bacterium | reverse complement strand
TACGGAGATATCCTTCCCCGCGTTCGGATAGCTCACCAAACCCAAATCCGACTTATCTCCCCGCACCGATTCATACACCTTTTCCGGCCTCACGTACTCCACCTCCAGCGTGGCGTGCGGATACCGTTCCCGAAACAATCCCTCCAGCCGGGACATCTCCACCAGACCAACAGAGAAAATCGATGCCACCCGCACCGTTCCCTCCACCGCCGTCTTCAGTTGGCTGATCGCGTTCTGAAACTCATCACTCCGCCGCAGCAGATCCCGGCACAATCCCAGGTAAAGTTGCCCCGCCTCCGTCAACTGTATCGGCCGGTGCGACCGGTCGATCAGTGTCATCCCCACTGTCTTCTCCAACTCCTGCACGTGCTGGCTCGCCGCGCTTTGACTGATTTCGTTCAGCGCCGCCCCGCGGCTCATGCTACCCGTCTCGGCGATGTCGCGAAACAGCTTCTGGTGAAAGAAGTCCACACCTGCACACTAGCATAAGAATGTCTTATTTTGCAATCACATAATCAGAC
The DNA here is from genome assembly GCA_937952345.1 of uncultured Acidobacteriota bacterium. Taxonomy (GTDB): domain Bacteria; phylum Acidobacteriota; class Terriglobia; order Bryobacterales; family Bryobacteraceae; genus CADEFT01. The sequence goes on along the minus strand of CALFYN010001006.1, from coordinate 3,366 downwards.
GATATTCTTATTTTCTTAACCCCTTCCCGCACGTACTCCAGCGACCGCTGCCCGTTCCACTCAATGTCCCGCGTCCCGTCCAGCACCAACCCCGCGTAGTCGCGCGTTGGCTCCACGAATAGACTTCGCATCGGCTGTACGGTTTCCTCGTACTGCGCCCGCACGGACGTCTCCGTCCGCCCCCGCTCCCGCTGGTCGCGATACACCCGCCGCCCCAGACAAATCGCATTGGGAGCCCCGATGTATATCCCCGCATGAAACAACTGCCGGATCGATTCCCAATACAACGAGAAAAGCCCTTCCACGATCAAAAATCCATGCGGTTCCAGCCGAACCGATTCGCTTTTTCGTGTATGCCGCGCAAAATCGTAGATCGGATGATCCACCGCCTGCCCGGCAAGCAGCGCGCTCAGATGCTCCCGCAGCAAGGCATCGTCGATCGACGCCGGCTCGTCGAAATTGACATGGGATCGTTCTTCGAGGCTCAGATGATCAAGAGGACGATAGTAAGCATCGACGGGCAGAATGGAGGCCGGCAGGCGTTCCGCCAGCCACCCGGCGAGCGTGCCCTTCCCCGCGCACGAAGGACCGGCAATCGCGACAATATGCAGGGGCTCAGCCATCCGCATTATACTAGCAGATGTCAGGCCTGCCCCTTCCCGTCTACATTCCACCCGTGTTCCGTCCGAAGATAAGAAAGTGGCTCTTGCGATGCGATTGTACATCCCCTTGGTTCTAATGGCTGCTACAGCCCATGCCCAGATCAATTTCCCCGTCGATTTGTCCATCAGCCGTCTCGAAGTCGTGCAGACTGTTCAGGACGAAGACCAAAATGTCCCCCTTACGGCCGGCAAGGCTACCGCCGTGCGGGCATTTGTGAAGCAGGAAGGCCGCCCCGAGAGCCTCGTTGCCGGTATCACCGTCGCCCTTCGCGCCTTCCGTAACGGCGAAGAACTCCCCGGCTCACCCATCCGCCCCATCAACCTCGCCATCACCGCCAGCCCGAGCCCGGATCGCGCCAACCCCGACCACTCCCAAAACTTTATCCTGCCGGCTTCCTGGACCACCGCCGGCCCACTGGAACTCCGCGCCGAACTGCGTGTCCCCTCCGGTACGCCGGAAGCCCCCGCGGACAACAACATCCTCTCCCGTACGGTCGAGTTCTTCCCCCCACCCTCCCCGAATCCCACGATCGCTTGGCTCCCGATGTGCCTCGGCGCCAATTGTGTCACTGGCGGCGCTCCCTACCAGAGCCTTGTGTCGAAACTCATGCCTTTCTCCGATGGCTCTCTCCGCTACCAGGATGTGCCAGTCCCCCCTGTATCCTGGAGCCGCCCTCCCGTCGACACTACATCCGCCGAGGCCCTTTCCGCGCACCTGAAGAAATGGCTCCTTCTGCTCGGCGAATCCCCCACTCCCCCCCACGCACTGGCCGCGTGGCTGCCCGCCGGCTCTACATCCATCGCATCCTCCGGCGGGGGCGCGGACGCCTTCTGGATCGTCGAGCAACCCGACGCCCTCAGTAACGAACAACTCCTCGCCAGCCAGCTCGCCACAGGATACTCCGTTGTCGCCGACGACCCCTGCGGCGCATTTATCCTCGATCCGGGCTTCGATCCGGTCTCCGGTCTGATCCAATCCGGCGCCAAGCTCGAGTTCCTCGCCATCTGCCGCGCGGCAAACGCAGGTCCATGGGTTTCCGCCGGCCTCGCTCACTTCCTCGCCAACGGCCTCTCCGCATTCCGCGCCGGCAATTCCCAGGCTGGCAGCTCCCGTCTGCTCGTCTCGGGCACTGTCCGCGAAGACGGCAGCGTCGCCTTCACGGGATTCCTCCGCGTCTCGGCCCGAGTCCGCACCACACTCAGTGCCGATCCCACCGGCTACGTCATGCGCATCGCGGATGGAGCCGGAACCACCGACCACAATGTCCCCCTGCCTGCCTCCGGGCCTTTCACAGTCAGTGTTCCGGTGGAGGGCACACTCGCCAACCTCACCCTCCGCCGTGAGGGTGCGGAGATCGCCGCCGCCCCCGCATCCAGCGGGTCGCCCTCCTTGAGCGTGCTTTCTCCAGGCACCAGTGAAACCTGGACCGGCCGCGGCACCCTTCGATGGACGGCCACGGATCCCGCCGGCCGCCTCATGACCTACACCGTCTCCTACAGCGCCGATGGAGGAAACACATGGACTCCCCTCGCCGTCAACATCGATGCCACCGAACTAGCCATTGACGCCCGGTTCCTGGCCGGAACCGAAGCCCGCTTCCGCGTCATCGCCTCCGCTGGAATTGATCAGGGGCAGGTCGTCTCGGAGCCCGTCACTCTCGCCAACCGCCCTGTGATGGAACTGTCCGCGAACACTGTGGAATTCGGCAGCGTCACATCCGGCCAGTTCGCCGATCGCACCATCATCGTGCGCAACACCGGCGCCGGACATCTCACGGTCGACCGGCTATCCATCGACAGAAGTGTGTTTCGAACGCTCGATCAATCTCCTTTCCCGGTCCGCGCAGGCTCCGCACGCGCCCTGTCCCTTCGCATTGCCCCCCGCGCCGCGGGCCCTGAAACCGGCGTCCTCACCTTCACCTCGAATGACGAAACGCAGCCCTCCCGCGAACTCCCCTTGCGCGCCACCGTTTTCGACAGGCCAGTAGCCAGCGGAATCGTCGCTCCGTCCAGACTCACGTTCGGCGAAGTGCCCACCGGCCAGTCCCGTGAACTGCCCGTCACCGTAAGCAACATCGGCACCGCCCCGCTCAACGTCACCAGCGTCTCCATCCTGAACAACCGGTTTAACGTCATCTCCCCCGGGGCATTCACCTTGAGCCCCGGCTCGTCCCGCACCTTCAGCGTACGCTTCGCCCCATCCGATGCGGGAGACCACTCCGGCTCTCTGTCCATTGCCACCAACGATCCGGCCACCCCGTCGCTCCGCGTCGATCTCCGTGGTTCAGGCCTTCTTGTGCCCCAACCCCAAATCGATGTCGACCGGCTCTCGCTCGATTTTCAGGGCGTCAATCTCAACCAGGCTTCTTCCCTCACCCTCACCATCCGGAACGGCGGCAGTGGCCCCCTCAACATCTCTGCCCTCAATGTCTCGAACCCGGTCTTTGCCGTCTCCACCCCCTCCGTGCCCGTCGGGGTCCCTCCCGGTGCAAGGCAAATCGTCTCCCTCCGGTTCACACCCACGTCTCTCGGAGACCAAACCGGAACACTCACCATCGTCAGCAATGACCCCGCCAGCCCCCGGGTGGACGTCAGACTCGCCGGCTCGGGTCTGCGCGCCACCCCCGCTCCCACGCCCAGCATTTCTTCTTTGCATCCGGCCACCATTGGAGCCGGATCCCCGGCCTTCACCATGACAGTGACG
>CALFYN010001005.1 GCA_937952345.1 uncultured Acidobacteriota bacterium | reverse complement strand
CCGCTTCGATGCCCCGGCCCCGAAGATCATGGCCTTCTATCCGCAACCCAATCGCCCCGGCCTCGTACAGAATTTTCAGGTTCTTATTCCCCGCGGCACGAACAATGAGAAGTTCGATGCACGCATTGACTGGCGCGCCTCCGATAAGGATCTCGTCTTCGGCCGCTACAGCTGGGATCATCAGTTCAGCGAGACGGCCCGGCCCTTCGACGGCTCCAGCACCGGCGGCAACCGCGGCAACTTCAACCGCTACCTCACCGGCGCCATCAGTTGGACGCGCACCATCACCCCCACTACGTTGAATGACGTCCGCGTTTCCTATTTCCGCGGCATTCAGGAACGGCTGCTCAGCCAGGGAGTGGGCGACGCGCTGGGAATTCCGAATCTGAACATCGTCGGCCTTCCGCGCATCGACGTGACGGGATACGCCGGTATCGGCGATGCCCAGGCGTTCATGCCGGTGGAGAACCAGTACCAACTGCAGAACACCACAACGTTCGTCCGCGGCAAGCACATCCTCAAGGCAGGAGTGGACTACCGCAAATTCCCAATTAACGACCTGCAACTCCAGTTCACGGGAGAATACACGTTCAATCCGCAGCAAACGGCCAATCCGCTGAGTCCTGGCAACACAGGCCACTCGGTCGCAAGCCTGCTGCTGGGTCAGGCCAATACGTTCAACAACAGCACTCTGCGCGGCCGCTTCTATTACCGCTCGCAATACGTGGGCGCGTACTTCCAGGACGACTGGAAGCTCACCCCAACCTTCTCGCTGAATCTCGGTCTGCGCTACGACGTGGAACAGAACCCGCGTGAGACGCGCAGCCAGGGTTCCAACTTCGACCTCGCCAAGGGGCGTCCGGTAACAATGACCGAACTCGGCCGCAACTTCATCCAATACACGGACCGCGCGAATTTCGGACCGCGCATTGGTTTCGCCTGGCGCGCGTTGCGCAACACGGTGGTCCGTTCGCACTACGGCATTTTCTACGTGCCCATCACGGGCCGCGCAACATCCGCCTTCGCGCGATTCCCCGCCGACCAGCGCGTCGGCTTGCAGAGCGATGGCGTGAATGCCGCGGCCATCCTCTCGCAAACCCCGCCCATCGTCCCCAGCGTCGATGGAAAAGGCTTCGCGATCGACACCAAAATCGAGCGCGCCAAACTCGGCAGCTTCCAGCAGTGGAACCTCGACATTCAGCATGAACTCCGCGGCTACCTGCTGCAGGCATCCTACGTCGGCAGCGTGGGGCGGCACATGATGATGAACCAGGACATGAACGTCATCCGCATCGAAGATGTGCAACGCGCCGGAACCGGCACCCAGGCGATGCGCCCCTACCCCGATTACGGCTTCATTCTCTGCCACTGCGAATTGCAGAACTCCAGCTACAACGCATTGCAGCTCGGCCTGGAGCGGCGCTATCGTAGCGGGCTCTTCTGGAGCGTCAGCTACACGTTCTCGAAATTCCTCGACTACAACGAGGACAACTTCTCTTCCCAATTCCCCATGGACCCGTACAACCTCCGCCTGGAGCGTGGTCTCAGCCAGTCGCATTATCCGCACCGATTCGTCAGCGCCTTTGTCTACGATCTTCCATTTGGAAAGGGCAGAAGATGGCTCGCCGAAGGCGGAGCAGCATCGTGGATACTCGGAGGCTGGCAGATTTCCAACATTCTCACCTTACAGAGTGGAGATCAGGTTTGGATCACCCAAGCGGCGAACACCGCGCAGACCTTCTCGCGCCAGTTCCGCCCCAATTGGGTCGGCAACGCGATCCTGGAGGAAGGGGAACGTTCCATCGCCCGCTGGTTCAACACCGCCGCATTCGTGGCGCCGCCGCCCCGTGCGCTTGGCTCCAGTCCGAAATTCCCCGATATCCAAGGCCCCGGACTCATCAGCGCCGATGTCTCCGTCATCCGGTTCTTCCCCGTACCCGTGCGGGAGGGCATGAAGTTCGAACTGCGAGGCGATGTCTTCAACCTGCCCAATCGCACCAATCTCAACGCCCCGGGTGGGACGTTCGGAAATCCGACCTTCGGCCGCATCACCAGCGCGCGACTGGCTCGCACGCTGCAACTGGGTTTGAAATTCTGGTTCTGATGACTCGCCGGTCATTCCTTGCCACTGCCGCGGGCGCGCACGCCTATCAAGGCACGCGCCCGCCCAACATCGTCTTTCTCTACACCGACGATCAAAGCTGGTGGAGCATGCGCTCGCTCGGCAACCGCGATTCGCATACACCGAACATGGACCGCATCGGCGCCGAGGGCGCGCTGTTCGAACGCGCCTTCGTCTCCACACCAGTGTGCTCAGCATCGCGCGCGGCAATGTTCACTTCGCAGCATAGCTTCCGCACCCGCGTGCACGATTTCATCGATCGCCGCCGCGAACCGGAACTCGGGCTCTCCGCCGATTTCCCAACCTGGCCGGCTCTGCTGCAGCAGCATGGCTACCAGACAGCACTCTTCGGCAAGTGGCACCTGGGCACGAAGCCGGAGCACCATCCCACCCGCCGCGGCTTCCACGAGTTCCTTGGATTCCTCGATGGCGGCAATCGCCCCATGAATCCCTATCTGGAAGTGAACGGCAAAGAGCAGACAGTGAAAGGTTCGCTGCCAGACATCCTCATGGATGGCGCGATCGACTTCGTCAAGCGCAACCGCACTTCCCCGTTTTCCCTCAATGTGCACTTCCGCGCGCCCCATGGCCCCTATGGTCCGGTACCGGAAACGGACTCGGCGCGATTTCGCGGCGTCACACCCGAACTGCCCGATCATCCCGCCCTCAAGAAGGAATGGGCCGCGGGAAACCTCCGCGACTACTATTCGAGCATCGCCTCGGTCGACCGCAACATCGGACGGTTGCTCGAAACTCTCGATGCGCTGGCGCTATCGGCTAACACCCTCGTCGTGTTCACATCGGATAACGGCTACATGATCGGCCACCACAACGCTTCCGGCAAAGGCAACGCCACGCGCGCCGGGGGTTCGCGCGAGCGCGTCCCCAACATGTGGGACGACTCGCTGCGCACGCCACTGATGATTCGCTGGCCCGGGCAAATCAAACCAGGCCTGCGCCTCAGCCAGATGATTTCACACCTCGATTTCTTTCCAACGCTGCTCCGCATCACGGGAGCGCAACATCGCATTCCCGTGGGCTACATCCCCTGCGGCATGGATTTCACTCCGCTGCTGCGCGGCGAGCGCGTTCCCTGGCGCGACACGCTCTTCGCTGATTACGACATGTACCACTACCTCCGCGATTCGATGCGCATGATCCGCACCAGCGATTGGAAGCTGGTGACGCACACGCACAATGACCAGCAGCACGAACTCTACGATTTGCGCAATGATCCCGGCGAACGGAAGAACCTCATCGGCGAATACGAACATACCCGGCAAATGGCTGCGCTGCGCCGGCGGCTGTATGCATGGCAGCAATGGATGGGCGACCCGGCCGCTCTTTCACCGGACCAACCTGTCTGATATTTGCGTCTCACGGCGAAGCGTGATGTAATCCCGGCATGTTGCATCGAATCGCGGCCTGGTGCGCCGCTCTCATGATCCTTGTGCCGGCTTCGCCGGCGCAATCTCTCTTCGGAACGATTCTCGGCACGGTGACGGATCGCACGGGTGCGGTCATCCCAGGGGCACAGGTCAGACTGCGTAACGCTGCGACAAACACGGTGCGCTCCATCGCCACCAGCAACACTGGCGATTACCAGGCTCCCGCGCTGCCTGTCGGCCAGTATGAGGTCACCGTGGAAGCCCAGGGATTCAAACGGTCTGTGGCGCAGGCGGTGAACCTCGCGGTGGATCAGCGTGCGCGTGTCGATTTCCAACTGGAGATTGGTTCTGTTGAACAAGTGGTGGAAGTTACCACCACAACCCCTCTCATCGAAACCGACACAGCCAGCCAGGGCACGGTGGTCGACAACAGGCGCATCGTGCAACTTCCCCTCAACGGCCGCAATTTCCAGACGCTGGCCGTGCTGGCGCCGGGCGTCATTGCACCGGTTGCCGGGTCTGGTGGACGCTTCGCCGTGTCCGGCACCCGCGGCCTCTCCAATAGCTTCATGCTCGATGGCGCGACCAATACCAACTCGAATGCCAACGGCACCTTCGTCAATCCCTCGGTCGATCTCATCGAAGAGTTCAAGATCCAACGCAACACGTTCAACGCCGAATACGGCAACGGAGCGGCGCAGATCAATGTGGTGACGAAGTCCGGCGCAAACCGTTTCCACGCGACGCTGTTCGAATTCTTGCGCAATGACAAAATCCAGGCGAGAAATTTCTTTGACCGCTCACAGAAACCGACGTTGCGCCGCAACCAGTTCGGCGGAACGGTTTCCGGACCCGTCCTTCTCCCCAAGATCTATGACGGAAAGGACAAGCTGTTCTGGCTGTTCAACTACGAAGGCGTGCGCCAGCGCTCGCCGGCCACATTGCTTTCGAGCCTCCCTACGCAATCGGAACTCGACGGCGATCTATCCACTATCGCCGGCGCCATCAACGACCCGTTCGCCGGCAACGCGCCATTCCCTGGCAACCGCATTCCCGCGGCGCGCATCGACTCCACCACGCGCGCCTACCGCCAGTTCATCCCTTCCGTCACCGCTCCCCGCGGATCACTCGGCCCCGGCATCAACCTGATCACTCCGGTCAGCACGGCCAACGACTGGGACCAATACACCATCAAGATCGACAGGCATTTTCAATCGGCGGGTCATGTCTTCGGACGCTACACATCCAATGAAGCGAACAACGTCACGGCAGCCATATCGCCCATCTTCCGAAACTCCCCGCGGTCGCGCCAGCACAATCTTGTCCTCGGCCACAATCAGGTGATCCGCTCCAACCTGATCAACGAATTTCGGGCCAGCTTCAGCAGGCACACATTGCTGCAGGGGCCGCCGGAGCAGTTCCCGCAGAACTTCGCGCAAATCCTCGGACTGCGCAATCTGCTCAGCCGCGAAGTCCCTGAGTTCAATTCTCTGTCCGCCGTGAACATCGCCGGATTCTCCGGCCTCGGCGGACCCAGCCTCATCACCCAGCGCGTGAACACCTATTCCTTCCTCGAGAACCTCACCTGGATCCACGGCAGCCACACCGTGAAAGCCGGCTTCGATATCCGCAAGCGCATGCTGGACATCCGCAACATCGGCAGCACGCAGGGCTCGTTCGGATTCACCGGCAATTTCACTCGCAACGCACTGGCGGATTACCTGTTGGGCATTCCACGCACCGCCGGCGCCACCGCGCCTCCCGGCCCCGACGGCGTGAATCTCTCGCCGTTGTGGCAATGGTTCGTGCAGGACGACTGGAAGGTCACGCCGAATCTCACAGTCAGCCTGGGGCTTCGTTACGAATACCCCGCCCCTTTCGTGAACGACCGGGATCGCCGTTCCATCTTCGATCCCACATTCCCCGGCGGCCGGCTCATCTATCCGGGAGAAGCCACCTACTTCGTTCCCGGCAGCGGGTTCACCCAAGTCGACCGCCCGCTGGCCTCCCGCGGTCTGGTCCCGCCCGACAAGAACAACTTTGCCCCGCGCTTCGGATTCGCATGGCGGCCCTTCGGCAGCACACGCAACTCCGTGCGCGGCAGCTATGGCATCTTCTATGAAGCCGCTAACAATAACAATGAAGTTCTGTTTGGAACATTCAACTACCCGCATGTTTTGAACCACAGCCTCACCAATGACATCACGCGGCCCTCGTTCTTCTGGTCGAACCTGTTTCCCGACACCGTGACGCTGGGCAACGTCGGCTTCAGTTCGCTGGACAGGACGCTACCGGTCGGCTACATGCAGCAATGGAGCCTCAACCTGCAACGCGAGTTGAAATCGAATCTCGCTCTGGAGTTCGGCTACCTCGGCAGCAAGGGCACAAAACTCGATTGGCGCAATAATGCCAATCAGGCGGTGCTCGACGCCGATCCTTCCCGCCCCACTCCTGTCAATGCACGCGTGCCGTTCCGTGCCTTCGCACCCGGCGCAAATCTCATCACGCGCAACGGCTTTTCCAATTACCACGGCGTGCTGGCGCGCCTGGAGCGCAGTTTCTCCGGCGGACTGCACTTCCTCGCTTCCTACACATTCTCCAAAGCCATCGACAACTCTTCCTTTGCCGGCAACATCGGAGCGCAGCCGGCGCTTCCGCTGAACGCCTATGACCGGCTTTCCGAGAAGGGCCTGTCGTACTTCGATGTGCCGCACCGATTTGTGCTCAGCTACGTTTGGGACTTGCCCTTCGGTCCAGGCAAGCCGTACCTGGCGCACCGTGGCGTCGTCGGCCATATCGTAGGCGGCTGGCAATTGAGCGGCATCACGCAGTTCCAAAGCGGGAACCCCTGGTCCGTGCTGGTTGCCGGCGATCCCGCCAACGTGGGATCCGGAGGACAGCGGGCCAACCTGGTTGGGAACCCGT
>CALFYN010001004.1 GCA_937952345.1 uncultured Acidobacteriota bacterium | reverse complement strand
TCGAGGGAGGAACTGACGTCGATATTCTGCGGGCCTTGGCGGTAAAGTTGCAGCATTCGAGTATCTCCTTCTGGGATGAGTGTCCAAACGTGTACTACGTGGAGAACATCTACCCTTCGCAAACAGTAGAAGCGGAACTGGAGCGCGTAGAGGGAGGATTCGGAGTGACGCCGCGGGTTCACTTCAACCAACTGAGGGGACTATTGCCCAGCTTGCGCGGGCTGGCGCTGCTCGACAACGACGGACGGGCCCGGGAGGACCACACGGACTCGCACTTGCGTATCCGCCATTGGAAGCGCTACGAGATCGAGAACTACTTCATAACACCAGATCTGCTTCTTCGGTATGTTGCTCAGGTGGGCCCCGAACTTGGATTGTTCTCCATTGATGCACAACAGGCAGAAGACGTGATGCAGGATCATGTTCGCGAATGGGTGTTCGGCGGCGATGGAAACAACTTCGCCGTTTGGCGAAATGCCTCATCAGAAGCCGCAAACTTGATCTGGGAGGCACAAGACGCAACGGATGAAATTGAGCGCTTTCGCCGAAGACTACTTCCGCCGGCTGCGGGACCGTACGGGATTCGAGTTGCTTCTCACCAAAGGCGAATTTCACCAACTGGTTGCACTCGTGGACGCCAAGATGATCCCGTCGGAGGTGGGAGAGAAGCTGGGTCTGGTGGAAGATCTCTTTGGAAGGGCTGCGGCGGTGGTGGAGGTGTAGAAGAGGAGCGGCAGGCATAGTACTTTTCGCACCTAAAGGGTATTGTTACGGGGAGCGGATTAGTACTACACTGAAGAGGTTTTAGGACTAAGGTGTTCCCATGAGGACACCGGCAAAACAACCTTAGTAGGTGCACCCATGAAATTTGGCTACACGCTATTTGCAGCCCTTGCTCTTACGTGGACGGCGTCGGGGGCGATCGTCACGTACAACGACACATATTACGGAAACAGCCCATCGCCGACGGCGAAGGGCAGCGACTTTGGCAATGTGGATGTCATTGGATATCTGCGATCCTTCGATATCGAGAAGGCAGTGATCGAGACGACCGCGACAACGGTGAAGATCGATCTGTTTTTCAACTACGGGCAGACGGGGGGAGACACATCGCTGGGCGACTATGTAACGGACGGCGGCGCGTTTCCGGTGGTGTTTCCCGGAGATGTTCTGATGAACATCCAGGGCGTCTGGTATGTGATTCCGCTGATCGATCATAATGCGACGACACGGACGACGGGAGTGGGTCCACTGCTGGCGAATCATCTGTATTCGGCGAGCAGCGTATTGTCGGCACAACAGGTGACGGGACAGGAAGGCGATCCCACGACGCGGTATCGTCCGAGCGCGATCGTGTGGGGAAACCCGGACGGCGCTTTTGACCTGGGGCTTGTGGCGGCGCGAACAATCACCGGCCCCATCGGCACGTCGCAAATCCAGGTGAGCCTGCTGTTGAGCGATGCGGGATTCGCCGGACTGGTGAACGATAACCTATCGCAGTTCTTCTTCTCGTTCGCTTCGGCGACGTGCGGGAATGACATTATCACGGGGATCGGGCAGTTTGACGAAGTGCCGGAGCCTACGACAACCGCGCTGCTGGGCGCGGGCTTGCTGGCCTTGACGCTGCTACGGCGGCGGTAGATCTTCTTGCTATTGGAACGAGCGCGCAGGCTTTCGCAGCCTGCGCGTTTTTGTTTTTAGTGGC
>CALFYN010001003.1 GCA_937952345.1 uncultured Acidobacteriota bacterium | reverse complement strand
CGTCGTAGGCAAAGCCCGATGTTCCAGCGTAGAGTGTCGGCATTTTCTTAAGGTAGCGCGCAGCAGTTGAGGCGCGGCTGTTTGAGGTAATCGCGCAAAGCGGAAGCCATATGCTGGGCGCGAGCGTTTTCCTGGCCGATGCGGTTGTTCTGTTCGCGAGGATCTTCGGCGACGTTGAAGAGTTCGAGCGGTTCGCCGTCTTTGGCGAGCAGTTTCCAGTCGCCATCGCGAACGACTTCCGTGGCGTATGGTTCCGGCTTGCGATAGGGGCGGGGCTTATCGCCGGTTTGCCAGTGCGACGCATACACATTCATCTGCCAGAAGAGCATTCCGCGCTGGATGGGACGCCCGGTGAGGAGATGGGGGAGGATGTTGACTCCATCGACGTCCGCGGGTGGCGTGACGCCGGCGGCGGCGCAGAGGGTTGGCAGATAGTCGGTGGTGTGAGCCAGTTGCGTGGATTCGCGCGGCTTGATCTTATCGGGCCAGCGGATGAGCAATGGGACGCGGATGCCTCCGTCGTGGAGGTCGGCTTTCTTTCCCTTGTAGATTCCGGGGCTGCCTTGCATGGCGGGGCCGTTATCGCTGGAGAAGAGGACGATGGTGTTTTTTTCGATGCCCATTTCGCGAAGCTTGGCCATGAGGCGTCCGATGGTGGCGTCGAGATGAGACACGGTGGCACGGTAGAGGAGATCATCGGCCCCGGCCTTGCCGCGGTATTTGTCGAGGTGGCCGCCGGGCGTTGGCTCAAATGGGAAGTGGGGCGCATCGAACCAGAGGTTCACGAAGAAGGGCTGCTTGCGCTGGTGGTAGTGCACCATCCATCGCATGGCTTCGTCTGCTTCGAAATCGGTGAGGTGGATGCCGCGATCCTCGACGGGTTTTTCGTCGCGAACGAAGTGTTCCACGCCACGGCGGAAGAGCCAGCGGTCCTTGACGAGTGCGGCACGTTCGGCGGGATCCTCAGCCATGGCGCAGTAGTGTGCGAAGCCGTGCTGCAGCGGGCCGGGGATGCTGGCGGCGCGATTGGCGAGATGCTTGCGGTTCAAGCCGCCCAGATGCCACTTGCCGACGTGGGCCGTTCCGTAGCCCGCGGCTGCGAGGATTTTGGGCAAGGTGGCAACACCGGGAGGGAGATGCTCTTCACGATCAGTGAAATGGGCGCGAATATTGAAGCGGAGCGGATAGCGTCCGGTCATACAGGCGGCGCGTGTGGGAGAGCAGACGGCGCTGGCGGAGTAGCTGTTCACGAAGCGAACGCTCTGGCGGGCGAGGGCATCGAGATGCGGCGTTTCGATTTCGGCGCCACCGTAGCAGGAGAGATCTCCGATGCCGAGATCGTCGGCGAGGATCAGGAGGATGTTGGGACGTGACTGCTGGGCGGCGCCGTGTCCCGTAGCGGCCAGAGTGGTGAGGAAGGTTCTTCGATTCATTTCTTTGCCAGTCGCCTGAGTGTTGCGATGCTCCGTTCTTCATCTCCTTCCTCTTCGACGGGAGTTTCGAGCAGGAAGGACTTGCCATCGAGTCGCGGGTTGGTGAGGATACGGTGGAACGCCTCTTCGCCAATATATCCTTTGCCGATCTGTTCGTGGCGATCGCGAAGGGAGCCGAGCGGTGTTTTGGAATCGTTGGCGTGGATGACGGGGATGTTGGAGAGGCCGAGGATACGCTCCGCCTGATGGAGCGTGTCATCGAGTCCGGCGGCGGTGGAGATATCGTAGCCGGCAGCGAACAGGTGACAGGTGTCGAGACAGAAGCCGATGCGGAGTGGAGTGCGTCCAACTGACACGTCGCGAAGCCGGGCCAATTCCTCAAGGGTGCGGCCGAGCGAACTGCCTTGTCCGGCGGTGCATTCGAGGAGCAGCGTGACGGAACCGGGGTGGAGACGGCCGGTGGCGGCTTCGAGGGAATCGGCGAAGGCGGCGATTGCGGAATCGATGGTTTGCTCGCGATAGCTGCCGGGATGCGCGACGAGGTAATCCGCGCCGATGGCCGCGGCGCGTTCGACTTCGTCGCGGAAGGCGGCGATGGATTTCCGGCGCACTTCGCGATCGGCGGCAGGGAGGTTGATGAGGTAGTTGTCGTGAATGACGAGCGGGTGCAGGTGGAAGGACTCACGCAGTTCGCGGAAGCGGCGGATGTCGTCCGAGGCGGGCATAGACCCGCGCCACATACGAGGGCTGGAGGAGAAAATCTGCAGTGTATCGGCGCCGATTTCTCTCGCGCGTTCGGCAGCGGCGGCGAGAGATCCGGCGACGGAGACATGCCGTCCGATGCGAATCTTCATGAAATATTCCATTTTGGCATGGAGCTTCGTGGCAGAATCGGCGGCCGCGAGCATGCATAATAGAAGCGTATGGCACTCGTAATCTTACTTCTCAGTATTACGGCCGCGTTCGCGCAACCGGTGGACTACACCATCTCCTCCGGGGGGCAAGACAAGATCATGCTTGAAGTCGAAAAGACGGGATTTCTGAAGGGAAAGAAGCACAACTTCGAATTTCCGAACTACTCGGGCAAGCTGAGCTACGATGCGCAGACGCCGGCCAACTCCCGCGTCGAGTTGAAAATCGATGCAGCCAGTCTGGTCTGCAAAGACACATGGGTGAGTCCGAAGGATTTGAAGAAAATCCAGGATGAGGCGTTGAGCAAGATCCTGATGGTTTCAAAGTATCCCGACATGCGGTTCACGTCGACGAAGGTGACGGCACAGGGCGGGAACCGTTTTCAGATTGAAGGTGTGCTGACCATTCGAGGGGTTGGAAAGCCCGTGACGATGGATGCGACCCTGGATCCGGCGACGATGAAGATCAACGGGAAATCGGTGTTCAAGATGACGGGATATGGGATCAAGCCGCCGAGCGCGGGACTTGGAACGGTGGGGACGAAAGACGACATGACCGCGACGTTCGCGGTGACGGCGAAGAAGTAGATTACTGGCTGACGGGAGCGCGTGCGCCGTTGCGCGCGTAGCGCTCGAAGAACTCGATGATGCGGAGCATGTGATCCATGCGCTGGAGTGGTGCGCCGGAGCGAGTGAGCTCGTGTCCCACGCCCGGGTAGCGAACATATTCGACATCGCGGCCGAGATCTTTCAGAGCGCGATACATCATTTCGCTCTGCGAGACGCCGGTGCGCAGATCCTGACTGCCGTGGAGGATGAGGAACGGCGTGCGGATGTTGGCGACATGGGTGAAGGGGGATTGGGCATCGAGGATGCGACGTGTCTCGGGGTCATAGGGACGGCCGCCGAAGGCATTCTTCACCAGGCGATACGCGTTGCCTTCGCCGTAGAAGGTGGTGAGGTCATAGACGCCGCGTTGTGCCGCGGCAGCTTTGAAGCGATGGTCGTGGGCGATGATCCAGGCGGTGAGGTAGCCGGCGTAGGATCCGCCGGTAATGAACAGACGGTCTGTATCGATGTAGGGATTCGTGCTGACGGCTTCGTCCAGCGCGGCGAGGACATCGGCTGCCGGACCTTCACCCCAGTTGCGGTAATTCGCTTTCTGATGTTCATAGCCGTAGCCTCCGCTGCCGCGGGGATTGGAGTAAACAACGCCGTAGCCCCAGGCGCAGAGGAGTTGGAACTCGTGCCACATGGATAGTTCACCGGGTCCCCACATGGCTGTCGGGCCACCGTGAATATCGAGCACCCAGGGGTATTTGCTGCCGCTTTGGGCATTCACTGGATCCATGACCCAGGTTTGCACTTTGATGCCGTCCGGCCGAGTGATCCACTTTTCCCGAGGCACGGTGATGATGCGATCGGCCAACCAGCCAGTGTTGAGTTCCGTGAGTTGGCGCGTGGCGCCGTTCTTCTCGCGCAGGAAGAGTTCGTTGGGGTTGGGGACGCTGATTTGTGCGTAGACGATGCGCCCGCCGGCTTCATCGTATTCGCTGACACCAACGGGGCCGTCCACCAGATGCTGGAGTTTGGCACCCTGCAGGCGGAGTAACGGCTCGGCACCGTGCCACGGGGATGTAAACAGGACCGAGCCATCGGTGGCGATGCGGGCATCCTGGGTTTCCCCGTTCCAGGCGCTGCTGATCCACTCCATGCGACGCGAGGCGATTTGGTAGCGGCCGAGGCGGGACTGGCGGAACATGGGTTGGTCCTGCTGCTGCGCGGTGACGAGGAGGGATTGTCCGTTGTCGAAGAATACGGCGTTGGTATAGCTTTCTTCATTGGTGTCGAGGATGGAGCGGATACCGGAGCCATCGGCGTTGAGCAGATAGATGGCGGTGCGGCGTTCGCGATCGGGGTGTTGGCGGCCGGCAGGGCTTCCGGTGCAGACGATGGAATCGCCGGTGGGAGAATAGGTGCAGCTATTGAGCGAAGTAGAATCTTTCGTGAGTTGGGTGGTTTTCGCTTCCGCATCGAGATCGACGGTGTAGAGGTGGGCGATGCGCATCTCGTTTTCGAGGCCCATTTCGCCCTGATAGCTGAGGCGGTTGATGGTGACGGGGTTTCCCTTGGCGGAGTTCTGTTCGAGCCAACTGCGAATGGCTTTGCTGTCTCCATCGGGATTGGCGCCGGCTTTAAGATCGGTGTCGCGCCAGTCGCGGCGCGGCCGCTCCTGGTCAAAGTGCGGTTTTCCATCGATCTTGCTGAGCGGGGTGCGACTTGTGACCAGAAGCATGCTCTTCCTGGGATGCCACACGGGGCTGGCCGCGCCATATTCCAGGCGGGTGACGGGACGGGCTTCGCCGGAGCCGGTGAGAGGCATGATCCACACCTGGCCGAGGCCCTTCTCGCCGGCACGCACGAAGGCCAGGGATTTGCCGTCGGGGCTGATGGCGATGCCGCTATCGTTACGATCGCCGAAGGTCAACTGGCGCGGCCTGGCGTTGCGATCATTGAGATCAATAAACCAGAGGTGGGTGCGGTAGCTGTGCTGGTCTTTTTCGGTGTGAATCGACTGGACGGCATAGACCGCGAAGGCGCCGCTGGGTGCGATCTTCACGGCGGTCACTTTTCGAATCTTCAAGAGGTCAGTGGTGTTGACCGGCTGCTTCCCGGCCCAGGCAAGAAAGCTCAACGCAATCGCGAGAATCCACATAATCGCGATTAGAGCACAGTATGGAGGTCCGCTCTGCCTGTGGAGATCGACGGTGCGTGTTATTCGATTTGGACGGCAGTACCGCTAGCGCTGACCATGAGCATGGTGCCGCCGCCGGGCGAGATTTCTTCGAAGTCGAGGTCGACGGCGATGACGGCGTTGGCTCCGAGCTGCCTTGCCTGATCAGCCATTTCGGCAATGGCAATTTCCTTCGCTTTGCGCAACTCGCCTTCGTAGGCGGCGGAACGTCCGCCAACGATGTCGCGGATGCCGGCGAAGAAATCCTTGAAGAGGTTGGCTCCAAGAATCGCCTCTCCGGAAACAATGCCGAGGTATTGGCGGATTTTGCGGCCTTCCAGGGTGTTGGTGGTAACGATGAGCACGTTCCCATTATGCGCCCACGAAGCCGGGGCTGTCGGCGCGGGAGGTTTCGCGAGAAGAACCGAAATCAGGGCACGTAGGCGAACTCGTTGGAGTTGAGGATGGCGCGGCACCAGGCAGGGAGATTGTGAGCGGTGATGAAGGCCGTGTCGCGCCGCAGTTCGGAAGACGAGGGCTGGCGGCCGAAGAGCAACTGGTAGGCTAATCCGATTTGCGGCGCAGGGCCATCCGGAGCTTCGCGCCGCAGACGCGCAGCGAAACGTTCCGCCTGGCGAATGACGAATTCGTTGTTCATGAGTGTGAGGGCCTGGACGGGAGTGTTCGATATGGGTCGTTGTGGAGTGGCGACGGAAGGGTCAGGGCAATCGAAGCTGTCCATCATGATGCGTTCGCCGCCGCGCACGACGAAGCGATAGACGGCGCGGCGCCAGGTTTCGGGTCCGTCCTCGAGAGCTTTGTAGATGTAGGAGCCACGAGTTCCTTTCTTCTGCAAGAGGTAGCTGGGGCCGCCCATCTTCCGGTCGAGGTTTCCGGCGACGCTGAGCAAGGTATCGCGGAGGGTCTCGGCATCCATGCGCTTCAGTGGCATGCGCCAGAGCAGCCGGTTTCCGGCATCGACGGCGAAAGCCTTCTCGTTCATGGCGGCGGACTGACGGTAGGCGCGCGAGAGCAGGATCTGCCGGTGCAGCCATTTCAGGCTCCATCCGTTTTCGATGAAGCGGACGGCGAGCCAATCGAGTAATTCCGGATGCGAGGGCCGGTCGCCGTTGACACCGAAATCGCTTGGGGTATTGACGATGCCGTTGCCGAAGTGATGGAACCAGACGCGATTCACCATGACCCGCGCGGTGAGCGGATTGTTCGGATCAGCGAGCCAGTTGGCGAGAGCGAGCCGGCGGGCGGCGGGATCGCTGGAGTCGACGGCGGGGAGCGGCGTTCCCACGGCGGAGAGCACTGCAGGGCCCACTTCTTCGATCTGGCGCTTCACGTTGCCGCGTTCGAGGAGGTAGGATTTTTCGGGGTCTTTGGGCTTGGCTGCGTAGACCTTGGCGATGGTTGGGGCGGAGTCCATGCGCGATTGAATGGAGTTGATGCGAGAACGCACCTCTTCGCGCGCAGTTCGCTGGGACGGCGTCAGTGCGTTCGTGAGGGTGTCGTCGTCGAGTTCGGGCAAGTCCAGTTCATTTCGGCCGACGTGATCGAGGGAGCGGCAGAGTTCGCGCCAATTGCCGTTGACCATTCCCTCCAAGCGGTAGGTGGAGATCATGCCGTCGCGCTGGCCGCGTACGGGATCGCTGGCGAAGCGGATGCCGGAGACGCGAGTACCCTTCGGGATCCGGATGTCGATGAAGAGCGGCTTGTCGGGCGTGGCCGCTTCGGTGGCGGACCAATCCGAAACGCGCTGGCCGCCTGGGAGCAATTCGAGGTACTGGAGCAGAGGCTTCTTCCCAACCTGGCTCATGACAACGAATCGAAGCCGGTCCACTTCCACAGGGGGAAACTGATTGCGGTTCCACACCGGGTTGATGGGGATGCGCCGTGGTTCAGCGGCACGCTCGCGGTCAAAGGCCTGATAGCGGGAGAGCAGCAGCCTGGCGCGGACGGGATCTTCGATATCCGCCAACTCGCGGCGTGCGGCATCCATTTGCTTGCGCAGCGGGCGCAGGTATGCTTCGCGTGCCTTTCGCTGATCGTCGCTGCCCACTTCGCGATCGCCGAAGGCAACGGCGCTAAAGAACGCGGTGAGGCTGTAGTATTCCCGGGCGGAGATGGGATCGAACTTATGGTCATGGCAACGGGCGCAGTTGACGGTGAGCGCCAGGAAGCTGTGGGCTGTGGTGGTGACCATATCATCGAGTTCGTCCATGCGCGCCTGTTGGCGGAGAGTCTCATCTTTGTTGAGGACCGCGCTCACCGAGTCCCAGGGGCCGGCCACGAGGAAGCCGGTGGCAGCAACCATCTTCGGGTTGCGGGGATCCAACAAATCACCGGCGATTTGTTCCTGGATGAAACGGTCATAAGGCTTGTCGGCGTTGAGGGATTCGATGACCCAATCGCGATAGTGCCAGGCGTTGAAGCGCTCGAAGTTGTGTTCGCCACCATCTGTTTCACCGAAGCGGACGACATCCAGCCAGTGACGCGCCCAGCGCTCGCCATAGTGCGGGGAGGCGAGAACCTTGTCGACGGCCTGTTCGTAGGTTTGGTTGAAATCGGCGGGCGATGGCGGAAGGCCCGTCATGTCGAAATACAGCCGGCGGACGAGAGTGCGGTGATCGGCGGGCGAGTTGAAGTCGAGGTTCTTTTCACGGAGTTTGACGAGCAGGAATGCGTCGATGGGATTGGGATCGAGATGTGGCGGTGTTCGTTTTACTGGTGGTTGAAAGGCCCAGAAGGGCTTCTTCGCGCCGCCGCTGAATTCCGGCGCGCCGGCGTCGATCCAGGAACGGATGGCAGCGAGGGATTCGCTGTCCAGTTTCTGGCCCGGCGGCATCTTTCCTTCGTTGACGTATTGCCAGATGCGGCTGCCGGCGGACTTACCGGGAATGAGCGCCGGCCCTTGCGCACCTCCTTTCACGATGCCGTCGCGAGTGGTGAGATCGAGGCCGCTCATCTTCGCTTGCGGGTTGTGGCACTTGGTGCAACGCTCGTTCAGCACACGTTCGGCCGCGTCGAAAGGACCGGCCCACGCGGATACCGTCATCGTGAAGAGAAAGAGAATGCGCATCATCGGGAATACTATTATTCATATGCTACTCCTCAAGGTCTTAGTGTGCTCCTCGCTGCTGGCGCAGCAGCCCGAAGTGGATTTGAAATCCTATATTGAGCCGATGCGGAAGAACCTGATGGAGAACATCCTGCGGTTCTGGTATCCGCGCGGTGTGGACATGGCCAACGGCGGATACCAGATGCACTTTGACGCCAAGGGCAATGCCAAGGCGGGCACGAAGATGATCGTGACGCAGGCGCGGATGGTGTGGTTCTATGCGCGGATGGCCCGGGCCGGACATGGAGACAAGCAAAAGATGCTGGCCGCCGCGGATGCTGGATTTCGCTTCCTGCGGGACAGAATGTGGGACAAGGAGCACGGAGGATTCCTTTGGGAAGTGGATGCGACGGGAAGGAACGTTATTCGCGGCGGAAAGCACATGTATGGACAGGCATTCGCGCTCTACGCGCTTTCCGAGTTTGCGCTGGCGAGTCAACGGCGCGATGTCACGGAGGTTGCGTTGAAGCAGTTCGAAGTGATGGAGGAGCGCGCCCACGACAATCTCCATGGCGGATACCGCGAGTGGTTTTCCCGAGACTGGAAGCAGGCTCCCGCCGGGGAAACACCATACATGGGCGGGGGCACCGGCTCACTGAAGTTGATGAATACTCATCTTCACCTGCTGGAAGCGATGACCACGTTCCACCAACTTACCAAGCTGCCCTTAGCACGGGAGCGTCTGCTGGAATTGATCGCCATCGAATCGAACGCCGTCGTGCGGAAGGATCTTGCGGCGTGTACGGATAAGTACGAGCGGGACTGGACTCCGCGGCTCGACAACAAGTGGGACCGGGTGTCGTACGGGCATGACATCGAGAATGTGTGGCTGCTGGACGATGCGCTGCATGTCGCGGATGTTGCGAAGTCGCCTTACGTGGACTTGTTCCGGCAGATGTTCGCCTACAGCCGGAAGTACGGGTTCGACGAAGAGCGGGGCGGATTCTTCGATTCGGGCGGATTCCGCGCGCCAGCCGACCAAAGGCAGAAGGTTTGGTGGGTACAATCGGAAGCATTGGTCAGCTCGCTGAAGATGTATGTGCTTACTCGCGACCCATCCTACCTTGCCGTGTTCCGCAAGACATGGGATTTCGTGAACAAATACCAGACGGATTGGCGGCATGGCGAATGGCATTCCACCGTAAACGAGAAACTGGTGGGGACGGGAGACAAGGGGCAGAATTGGAAATCGGCGTATCACAATGGACGTGCCCTCATCGAATGCATCCACATTCTTGGGTCGTTGTAATCGCGCTGCTGGTTGCCGCCGGATTGGATGCGCAGAGTGTGGCGGGGGACTGGCACGCGTTTGTGCGCAATCCGGCAGGGGGCGAGGTGGCGTTCCGGCTGCATCTGCGGAGAGAGGGCGGCAAGTGGCGCGGAGATCTGGTGAACGGTGCGGATCGCGTTCCGTCAACGGCGGGGTATTTCGCGGATGGGCGGCTGCTTCTGAGTTTTCGCGATTGGGATGGCGTGCTGGAAGCCCGTCTGGAGAACGATGTGTTGCGGGGCAGTTTTCTGCGGCGGTACCGGAAGCGGACTTTGATGCGCGAGTTCCATGCGTCACGCAGGGAGACGACAACTGGGGCGAAGCCTTCAGTGAACGTTGCGGGCGAGTGGATGCTCACCGCGGAGGAGGAGGGGAAAAGCGTAGTTTACCGGGCGTTGCTGCGGCAGAATGGCGCCCGTTTGGAAGGGACGCTGATTCCGGTGAGCGGGGATTGGGGCGCGATGACGGGTGTTGTCGCCGGAAACAGAATCGTGCTTTCGCGTTTTGATGGGATCCGCGCGCTGTTGTTCGAGGCCAGTGTGGGCGCGGATGGAGGATTAGCCGGCCAGCTCAATTCGACGTATCCCGTCAGCGGCCACCGGCGCTCGGAATCCAGCACGGAGGCACCCGATGCGCTGCAATACACACGGTTCCGGACTCCGCGGCAGCCGTTCCGGTTTTCGTTTCCGGATCTGAACGGCAACCTGATTTCCAACAACGACACACGCTTCCGGAACAAGGTGTTGGTGATCACGATCACTGGCAGTTGGTGTCCGAATTGCCATGAGGAAGCGCCGTTGCTGCGGGAGTTATATGAGCGTTACCGCCGGAGGGGGTTGGAGATTGTGGCGCTGGGTTTTGAATATACGGGGGAACGCGAGCGGGACTTGCGCCAGTTGCGGCGCTTTGCGGAAAAGCACGGGATTACTTATCCCGTGCTGCTGGCGGGATCCACCGAGGAAGCTGAGGAAAAGCTGCCGCAATTGGAGAATTTCGGAGCATACCCCACGACGATCTTTGTGGGCCGCGACCAGCGCGTGCGTGCCATCCATGCGGGATTCGATGGGCCGTCGACGGGGGATTTGCACAGGCAGTTGCGGGAAGAGATGACTTCACTGATCGAGAAGCTTCTCAGCGAGTAGTCCGCTTATCGTGCTGGGGAAGGCGGGCGGACGCACCGAATCCGCGGGCCAGCCGCAGAGGAACTCAATGGCGGGGCCGCAGATTCGCCCCTGACATGGACCCATCCCACATCGTGTTTGCAGCTTGGCGGCACGCCAGGAATCGAACGAACGGATGGCGGATAAGGGTACATCCTCACAGCGGCACACGATGGTCTCGCGGGTGGCCAGGTGCTTCAATTCCTGGCGCAATTGGAATGCGTGGCGCAACGTTTCGGGGAATGCGGAGGGGGTGTTGTGGGCGTTCTTGCCAGCGGCGGCGAGTCCGGCGACACGGCCTTCGGCGGTGGCCTTTTCGACGCCGCCGATTCCTGTGATCTCGCCCGCCGCGAATACGTTCGGGACGCTGGTGCGCTGTTGCTCATCGACTGCGACAAAGCCGCCGCGCACCTGGCAGCCGAATAGCAGCGGCAGTTCGAGATTGGGCACGAGTCCGAAACTGCAGGCGAGGTAATCGCAACGCTCTGTCCAGGTTTCTTCTCCTTGCCGCATGGTGACGGCGAGCAACTGGTCCGGGCCTTCGGCGGACACGGGCCAGCAGCCCGTGCGATAGGGAATCCCCATGAGCTCCATGCGCAGGCGCAAGCCTGCGAGCAACTTTGCGGGATGGCGCGCCAGGAGGAGTAATTGCCTGGTGGGAGCCTGTTCCGCTACAAACAGAATCTGCGCTCCCTGTTTTCGCAAGGTGACGGCAACGGCCAGCAGCAGCGGGCCACTGCCGGCGATGATGATTCGCTTATCGCGGACGGGCAGCCCGCTTTTTACGAGGGCCTGCAATCCGCCGGCGCCCATCACGTTTGGCAGCGTCCAGCCCGGGAATGGGAGAAAGAGTTCTCGCGCCCCGGTGGCAAGGATGACGCGGCCACAGCCGAGTTGCCATGGTCCGAGAACGGGTGTGGACGCACGGAGTTCCTGGAGAGGGATGTCTTCGCCGCGCCAGATTTGCCCGCCCGCGCAGGAGTTGTCGTCGAAGACCACGGCGGTCTTGCCACATTCGCGAACAGCGCGAGCCGCGGCGATTCCGGCCGGGCCCGCACCGACGATGGCTACATCAGGCATCGGTTTGAATCTCCATCCCTGGAGTGCAGAGCGTCTGGCACCCGCGGCAGTGCGGCACGCCGTCAATTGCCACGCGGCATTCCATGCAAACACCCATTCCGCAGAGGGGGGCCCGAGGTTCGCCGGTAACGCTCCGCCGGAAACACGTGACACCGGCGATGAGAACTGCCGCGGCGACGGATGTGCCGGGACTGACTTCCAGTTCGCGGCCGTTGACGCGGACCACCACACGCTCATCCATCGCGCCACAACCTTTCGGGAGCAAAGGGTGCGGGATCGATGCGCGGAGTGCGATGAGCGATGAGATCCACGAGCAGATGCGCGGTGCCGAGTGAAGTGGTAATTCCCAGACCCTCGTGCCCCGTGGCCAGGTACAGGTTGCCGCGGCCCGGGCATGAGCCGATGGCAGGCATGTTGTCAGGGGTGGCGGGGCGAAAGCCCGTCCAGGTGCGGATGACGGAGAGATCCGCCAATCGGGGCATGTACTGCAGAGCGCGTTGCAGCATTTGGTTGAGGAGCGGACGATCCACGGCAGGACTTTCGACTCCGTATTGCCGCGAAGATCCAATCAGCACCTGTCCCGTGCGGCGTGGCTGGACGTTGAAGGCGACGGATTCGGTGCTATGTCCGTGGGCGCTTTTCAGGTATCCGAGTTCGACCAACTGATGGCGCACAAAGCCAGGATAGCGGTCAGTGATGGCGAGATGGCCCTTGCGGGGGCGGACATCGAGTTGTGGGAACAGTTCGCTGGTCTTCACGCCGGCGGCACAGACGACCATGCCGCAATGCAGCAGATCACCATTTTCCAGGCGGACTCCATCGCCGCTGACCTCGACGACACGCGCGTTGCGGACCGCGATGCCCCGCAGAAACCAAGCCGTGGCACAAGGTGCGTAGATCACGCTGTCATCGCGCACGAGTAGTCCACCGGCCAGGCCATCGCGCAGGTTCGGCTCCAATTCGGCGACGGTGCGCGCATCGAGGACATCGGCGCGCACGCCGCGCATCGTGTAGGAGGCGAACTTGGCATGAATGCCGGACATTTCCTCTTCATCCGTGGCTACCCACAACGTTCCGCAAGGATCGTACTCCACAGGTGCGGGCAGTTGCGGAAGCAGTTCGGCCCACAGTTGTTGCGAGTACAACGTCAGAGCGTATTCAGCAGGGTTGTCGTCCATGACGACGATGTGCCCCATACCCGAACCAGTGGCGCCGCCAGCGATCACCCCCGATTCCACCACCACGACGCGCATGCCCTCGCGGTGTAATAAGTACGCACAGCAGGCACCGACAATTCCAGCTCCGATCACAACTATGTCGGCGCTATCGTTCAATGGCGTATCCCCCAACAGAACGGGTCAGCGGGATGGAGTAATAGGGTACTCTCGCTATTCACGTACGCCGAGCCGCGAATGCGCGGCAGCACAAGGCCATTGCCGAGCGATGAGTAGTAGGCGTCGAAGACGCTGCCGACGATGCTCTCCTGCCGCCAGATTTCGCCTTCTTCCAGTTTTCCATCCGCGGCGAGGCAGGCGAGTTTCGCGGAGGTACCGGTGCCGCAGGGCGACCGGTCGTAGGCTTTTCCGGGACACAGCACGAAATTCCTGCTGTGTGCTCCCGGCGCATGTGCAGGAGCGAACAATTCGATGTGGTCGATTTCTTCGCCGTTATCTCCGGTGATGCCGTTGCGCTGGAGAACCTGGCGGATGCGCCAGGTGCAATCGGTGAGCGCGTCGATGTTGTCGAGGGCCACCCGCTGTCCATGATCATTGACGAGGAAGAACCAGTTGCCGCCCCAGGCAACGTCACCAGTGAACGTTCCGAATGTGTCCACGCCGATGCGAACGCCGGCGGCCGCGCGGTAGCTTGGAACGTTCGTGACGGTCACCTCACGCGATTCGTGCAATGTGGCCATGACCTTGCCGACTGGCGTTTCAATCCAATGATCACCGGGGCCAATGCGTCCGAGATGGGCGAGCGTCGCCATGAGGCCGATCGTGCCATGTCCGCACATACCCAGGAAGCCGACGTTGTTGAAGAAGATCACGCCAGCCGCACAGGCTGGGTCCACCGGCTCACAGAGAAGCGCACCTACCATCACATCCGACCCGCGTGGCTCGTTTACCACCGCCGAGCGGAACAGATCATGATCCTCGCGGAAGAGGGCCAACCGGTCCGCCATCGATCCGGCGCCGAGATCGGGACCGCCGGCAATGACAACGCGCGTGGGTTCGCCGCCTGTGTGGGAATCGATGACTCTTACTTTGCGCATGCGATGCTTGCCGCGGGCCTGGTAGCCAAAGCTCTGCGAATGATGTCGAGCACTTCAGCCCGCTCGCTGCCTTCGATGGCGAGGCGGGGCGCTCGCGTTTTCTCCGAACCCAGACCCAGTTCGGCCATGCAGAGCTTGATGTACTGCACCAGCTTGATCTTGGTGTCGAGGTGTAACAGTGGCGTGTACCAGCGGTAGAGTTCGCGGGCCTCTTGCCAGCGCCCCGCGGTAGCCAGATCCCACAACAGCCGGTTCTCATCGGGAAAGGCATTGACCAATCCGGACACCCAGCCCTGCGCGCCCAGCATCACGCTTTCGAGCACAAGGTCGTCCACGCCGCTGAACAGCAGAAAGCGGTCCGCATGCAGGTTTACCAGATCCGTGATACGCCGTGGATTATCGGAGGATTCCTTGATGGCGACGATGGTTGGCTCGGCGGCGAGTTCATGGAACATTTCGGGCGTAACATCCACGTAATAGGCGGGCGGATTGTTGTAGATCATGATGGGCAATCCACAACCTCGCGCGACGGCGCGAAAATGGGCGATTGCCTCGCGCGCATCGGCTTTGTAGATCATTGCGGGCAGCACCATCAGCCCGTCGATGCCGATGCGTTCGCAATCGCGGGCGTAGCGTACGGCGGTGCGCGTCGTGCTCTCGGCGACGCCACTGAGTACTGGAATGCGGCCGCCGACAGCGGTTTTGAGTTCGCGAAGAACGGTCAACTTCTCTTCGTAATCGAGCGCCGTGTTTTCGCCGACGCTGCCGAGCAGGATCACGCCATGAATGCCCGCGGCAATCAACTTTTCCAAGTGGGCTGCCGTAGCCTGTATGTCGATGGATTCGTCGTCGCGAAACTGCGTAGTCAACGCGGGGTAAACGCCGTGCCAGTTCACTTTCATTGGATGCCTCCGTAAAATCTCCATTGTGGCCGATAATGCTTGGCGGGCGGGCGTCCGGTGAGGGAGGCGCGCACCATCTCGATGGGCATTGTGTTGCCCTGCAGGATTCTGTCGTGGAACTCGCGATTCGACATCTTGCCGGTTTTGACGAGTTCTTCATGGAGGGAACGAATCTGCAAGCCGCCCATCATGTACGCCACCTGGTAGAGGGGTGAGTAATCGGTTTCGAAGGAGCGGCGCACTTCAGCGGCCGCGTTTTCGCGTTCGTGCCCGACACGATCGATGAGGAATTCGACAGCCTCCGACGCGGTCATTTTTTCCAGATGAAAACTGAGCGAGAAGATGATACGTGCACACCGATGCATGCGCCAGAACAGGGCGCCAACGCGGTTCTCGGGCGTTTTCTGAAATCCCATGTCCCAGAGGAGAAACTCCCAGTAGAGCGCCCATCCTTCCATCCAGAAGGGAGTGCTGAACGCTCGCCGGTACGGCCGGTAACGCTGGCCCATGAAGACCTGCAGGTTGTGACCGGGAATGAGCTCATGAAAGACCGTCGCATGCGAGAAATGGATATTGTTGCCGCGCATGCTCATCATCTTCTGCTCGTGCGTCATGGTGCTGGTGGGGAACGAAACGATGATGCTTTCGCCGCCGAGAAAAAACGGATTGACACGTTGCCGTTCGGGGGACATCATGTTGACGCGCCACACGTCCCGGGCCAGTGGGGGCACGGTAACAAGGTTGTTCTTTTCCACGAATTGCATCGCCTCAACGGCCTGTTCGACAATCAGCGCTGTCTGCTTGCCGGGTTCGACATGCAGCGTCTTCACATGTTCGAGCGCTTTCTTCCAATCGTCGCCAAAGCCGAGTTCGCGGGAAGCCTTGCGCATTTCACGATCACACCATGCGAACTCCATCTTGGCGATCTCTACGAGTTGCTCCGGAGTGTAGGGGATCATCTCGTTCTCCAGTTCGAGCAGCAGCGCCTCGCGGCCGATGGGATCGCCGATGATGGTGTCGCGGTCGCCTTTGGCAACGCCGGCGCGCTTTTCGCGGAGTTCCGCCGCGTAGCGCTCCAGTGCGGCGTCGACACGTTTATACGGCTCAGTGACCCACCAGGTGAACAGTGGGTCGTAGCCGTTGTAGAAGTCGAACCAGTTTTTGAGAATGGTGCGATACTCGGCAACGGTTCGCGAGGCACGGTTCGCTACGGTTTTCTTTTCCGGGCACTCGGCGGGCTTGGCACGGCAGCCGGCTATGGGCTTTGCGAGTTGCTTCGCCATGGCATCGAGATGTGCAGCGATCTTCGCGGGCTCGATGGGATCTACGCGGACTCGTGATTCGTGAAGCTGCATGATGCCGGGGGCGAACGGTATGAGGTGAGCCATTTCGTCCTGCCTGCGCTTGATTTCCACGAGTTGGCGGAGTTCGTAGCGCAATCGATTCTGAAACAGCACGTAGTCGATCCTGCCCTCCGTTCCGAGAGTGTCGAAGTCCACCTGGCGTTGCAGTGACGTGCTCCATGCCTCATAGAATGCGCGCATCGCGCTCAAAGTGGTTGGGGAGCCGGGCAAGGTATGGAAGCGCGAGAGACTGGTTTCGTCGGCGCGATAGCGTTCCACGACATCCCGCAGATCACCGCCGCGGGTGATCATTTGTGACAGGTCCGGGGCCGCGTACGTGGATGGCTCGGGCCGCTGCACCTGAGCGTGGAGTGCCATCGCGCAACACAAGAGAAGTTGAAGGCGCATTAAAAAGTCCTTCCCGCTATTGTCCGTCAACGCGGCTTCGCGCAAGTGAGCTGAAACGGGATTCCGCTTTCGCGTATCCAACTGGATGAGGAGCTTTGCCAGACGGTAAAGAAAAAGCAAATGAAATGGAATCAAACGATGTTGCTGGCGGCGGGCTTTCTGGGGATGGGGGTGGTGGGTTCAGCCGATGCGGTGATGCGCGCGGCGATCTCCGGGCGCGGAGGCGATTCCGGCAAGTGCACCATTGAAGTCGTAGTGGATGATGCGGCGGATGTGGAGGTTCGACAGGACGTAGGACGCATTCACACTCTATCGGGCCAGCGGGCGCGCTGGGTGCGGTTCCAGTGCAATCAGCCGATGCCGCTGCAGCCCGCGGAGTTTCGATTTCGGGGCATCGATGGGCGAGGCCGCGTGGAACTGGTGCGGGATCCCCGTTCCAACCGCGGCGTCGCCGTAGTGCGGATCCATGACCCGAAAGGTGGCCGGGAAGGCTACACTTTCGATCTGGAGTGGCGCGGCGCCTTCGCTCCCAACACCAACTCGGGATGGCGCCGCCGGAACTAGCGCGTGCGGAAGCGTGAGTTCAGCGCCGCCAGTTTGTCTTCGAGACTCACCTGCTTGGGAGCGGGCCGCTTTGGTGCTCCGCCCTGTGGCTTGGGCTCACAGGCCTTCATGGAGAGTCCAACACGCTTGGCCTTGGGATCGGCGCTGAGCACCTGCACCTTGACGATCATGCCGACCTTCACCACTTCACTGGGGTCGCTGATGTAGCGGTTGCTCATCTCGCTGACGTGCACGAGGCCGTCCTGATGCACGCCAATGTCGATGAACGCTCCGAAGCGCGTCACGTTCGTGACGACACCTTCCAGTTGCATGCCGGGCTTGAGGTCGGAGATCTCTTTGACATCCTCGCGGAAGGAAGGCCGTACAAAAGTGTCACGCGGGTCACGGCCCGGCTTGCGCAGTTCTTCCTTGATGTCGGCGAGAGTGTAGGAGCCAGCCTCCGCGGTCTGGAACGCCTGCATATCGACATTCTCAATCAGCTTGGGATTGGCGATCAGATCGTGGAGGGAAACCTTCAGTGATTCGGCAATGCGCTCCACGATGGAATACGATTCAGGGTGCACCGCGGTCACGTCCAATGGGTTCTCTCCGCCGCGGATGCGCAGGAATCCGGCCGCGAGTTGGAAGGTCTTCGGACCCAGGCCGGGAACTTTCATTAGCTGGGTTCGATTCTGAAACCGGCCGTTCTGGTTGCGGAACTCCACAATGCTCCACGCCGTGCGATCGTTCAGACCGCTGACATGTTTCAGTAAAGGCGCGGATGCGGTATTCAAATCGACGCCAACGCGGTTGACGCAGCTTTCCACCGTGGCCTCCAGGCTTTGCTTCAGCCGCTTCTGATCCACGTCGTGCTGATACTGCCCCACTCCGATGGACTTGGGATCCACCTTTACGAGTTCAGCGAGGGGATCCTGCAACCGGCGTGCGATGGAAATAGCGCCGCGCACGGTGAGGTCGAGATCGGGGAACTCCTGGCGCGCGATATCGCTGGCGGAGTACACGCTGGCGCCCGCTTCGTTGACAACGACGCTGAACGTCTTGCTGAGGTTGGCCTGGCGGAGAAAATCGTTAACGAAAGCCGACGTTTCGCGAGACGCAGTCCCATTGCCGATGGCGATGGCCTGCACGTGGTATTTGGCGATGAGGCCGGCAAGCACGCGCACCGAGCCAATAACGTCGTTTTTCGGCTCATGCGGGTAGATGACGGAATGCTCCAGGAACTTGCCGGTGCTGTCGACAACAGCCACTTTGCAGCCGGTGCGGATGCCGGGATCGATGCCAATCACAGCGAGCATGCCCGCCGGCGGCGCGAGAAGCAGATTCTCCAGATTCTCCCGAAACACCTTGATGGCATCTTCATCGCTGCGGTCTTTCAGTTCCAGGCGCACTTCGGTTTGGATGGAAGGATTGAGGAGGCGTTCATAAGAATCGGCGATGGCCTCTTCCAGATGCGGACGGGCATCGCTGTTCCCTTTGATGATTTGCGATTGCAGCCAAGTGATGGGCCCCAGTGCGGGGACATCGATTTCAAAGTGCAGGATGCCTTCTTTGGCCCCACGGCGGATGGCAAGCATACGGTGGGATGGGATCTTCGCGGCCGCCTCGCTGAACTCGTAGTACTGCGCGTACTTGCTTTCGGGATCTTCCACGCCTTCAATGCGGCGGCTGACCACGTTGCCCTGCTCCGTCATCATCTGCCGGACCTTCTTGCGGAAGTCGGCGTTCTCGCTGACCATTTCGGCGATGATGTGCCGCGCGCCTTCCAGCGCCTCCTCCACCGTGTTCACTTCCTTTTCGGTGCTGACGAACGTCGCGGCGAATTCGGCCAGACCGGGTTGCTGTTCCATGAGGAAGATGGCGAGCGGTTCCAGTCCCTTGTCGCGTGCGATGGATGCTTTGGTGCGCCGCTTCGGCTTGTACGGCAGGTAGAGATCTTCGAGTTCTGTCTTTTCCATCGCCGCTTCGATTCTCTTGCGCAAATCGTCGGTAAGCTTGCCTTGGTCCTGGATGGATTGCAGGACCGTGGCCCGGCGGTCTTCCAGTTCACGGAAGTATTCGAGCTTCTCCTGCACATTGCGGATCTGCACTTCATCGAGATTGCCGGTGACTTCCTTGCGGTAGCGGGCAATGAAGGGTACCGTGGCGCCTTCGTCCAGCAACTCGATGGTGGAGGCAAGGCCCTTAAGCGGAACTTCGATCAACTTCGAAATATGAATCAGTATGGACGGTGTCAACGTAGCGAGATTTGAACTCATCGTGAATAGTTTCGCAGACGAGTGGGGGGGGCTAGCAATCACGTTGATTGGGGAAGGACCGATGCCGTCGTAAGCTGGAAAGAATGACTCGACGGCATCTCCTTTCCATTGCGATTCTGACCTCGGCCAAGGGCGCTCCGCGCAAGCCCATCATCGGCAATGGCGAGCACACCTACGAGGTGACGCATGACTGGGCGGTGCTGCCGCCCCAATTGAAGTTCGGCAATACGCATGGTGTGGCGGTGGATTCACAGGGGCGAGTGATCGTCGCCCACACAGTGCACAAGTCGAGTGAGAGCGGTGACGCGATCGCAGTGTTCGATGCGGATGGGAAATTTATCAAGAGCTGGGGTGCGGACATGCGCGGCGGGGCGCACGGACTTACGGTGCGAAAGGAAGGCAGCGAGGAGTTCCTCTATCACTGCGACAATGTGAAGGGCTTCGTGCGCAAGACGACGCTGGATGGCGAAACCGTCTGGATCATGCATTGCCCCTTCATGTGCGGGCATTATCAGAAGGCGAGTGAGTACAGGCCATCGAATCTGGCGATTGCCGCGAACGGCGATATCTACGTCGCCGATGGGTATGGCAAGTTCTACATTCACCACTTCGATGCGAAGACGCGCTGGATTCGGACGTTTGGCGGCTCACGGGATCTGATGAATCGCAATCCGAATGTGGAGACAGCCGCGGGGACGACCATTTGGCCACACGCGATCGCCATAGACGAACGCGGGCCGGAGCCGTTACTGATGGTGGGCGAGCGTGGCGCCAACAGCCGCGTGCAGTATTTCCGGTTGAACGGCGAGCCGCTCCATTCGGTGAAAGAGGGCGTGCGCTGGCCCAGCACCTTCGAGTTTCGCAATGGCTTGCTGCTGATGCCGGATTTGAAGGCTGTGGTGACGCTGTTCGACCGGAACAACAGGCCGGTGGTGCAACTCGGGGACGGGCGGCAGGCGGATGGAAAGACGTACGAAGGGATTCGGACTCAGGGACGGGAGTCGTTTACGGAAGGAAAATTCATCGCGCCCCATGCCGCTTGTTTCGACCATGAAGGGAATATCTTCGTGGTGGAGTGGGTGGAAGTGGGGCGCGTGACGAAGTTGCGCAAAGTGAGTTAGTCGAGGACCTTCAGTTCAATCACGATAAAGATCGAGCCTTCTCCGCCAGAACCCGACGTCTTGCCGATGACGGATTTTTGGCCTTCTTTGAATTCACCCGCTGTAGTGATGCCGGTTTCGTAGGAACTGGTCCGGTCATTGGGAATGCGCAGGTTGATGCGGACTTCGGCGAATCGTACGTACCGGCTCGTGTCCTTGCGCGTGACCGTCTCCGGGATGATGCGAAAATTCGCGGACGCGTAGTAAGGGTACGACTGCTCTCCAAGATTCCCCGGCAGGCGCAAGCTTTGGTCCGTCACTTTTCCTTCTTGTAATCGAAGGGGGATCACTTCCCAAAGGGATACATCTTTGCAGAGCGACGTTGCCCTGAGTTGTTTCGCTACTGGCTCCAAATCCGGCGAAAGCGGTTTGGATTCCAAGGGAATCTTCGACCCGCAGTTGAGGAGTGTCAACGTCATTTCGATGTTGCGGCCAATGGCGGCTTCGCTCCCTGGCCGGTCCAGCGCCTCGATCACCTTGCGCATGTGCGCGATCACATCCTTTGGTGCGTACACCACGATCGTGCGCAACTTTGCATCAGCCGAATACTTCGCGTCAAAGATCCGGAGCATGGCATAGAGCCGCTCAGAGGAATCACCCGTGAGCGTCTTCACGGGGATAATCGCCGTTTCGTAGTCCGCCTTGTTCGCGGGAGGCGCCTTCTCTTGGGCAGTCAGTGAGGTGGCCACCAGAACCAGCGCAGCGATCCATTTCATAAAGCTCTCCTATTCTCCCGCTCCATCGGCGACCAGGAAGATCACCACGTTGGGGTCCGGGGTTTCCAATCGAATCAGTGTGTCCCGCTTTGGCGGGCGCGTACGTGTCTTAGTTTGGACGGGTTTTGGCTTCGGCGGCGGAGGAGCCTCCTGCAAGACCACGGAGGGAGGAGGCGCAGGCCGCGATTCCTGTTTCGCGACGACAAGCGGTTGTTGTTTCGGCTCGGGCCTTGCAAGAAACATGACAAGCAGCGCCACGGCAATCCCGCCGGCCGCGAGCAATTGCCACTGCAACCAGAAGGGGCGCCGCGCTGGCTGTGCAACGCGCTCCGCGACCGCGGATCGGACACGCGCCAGGGAATCGGCGGGTAGCGGCTCATCGCGCATTTCGCGAAACAAATCGCGCATCTGTTGGTCGTTCATCTTTCCTCCATCCAGTAGCGCAAGCGGTCGAGCGCGCGCGAAATCTGGCTGCGCACGGTAGCTTCGCTCGATCCGAGAATCGAGGCGACCTCGGCGGTATCCAACCCCTCGATCTCGCGCAGCACTACCGCGGCGCGTTCCTTTGCCGGCAACCGGGCCAGAGCATACATCAGCCGACGCTTCTGCTCTTCCCGCAACACAGAGGTCTCGGCGGAAACCGCACCGTCGCTATGATCCGACAACGGCGCCACGGGCCGCGCCGCACGCGCCCGGTCCACGCAC
>CALFYN010001002.1 GCA_937952345.1 uncultured Acidobacteriota bacterium | reverse complement strand
CATTTCGGGTCGGCAATTCACAACTTCTATCGTTCGGAAAGCGCGCTGGGAAGGCCGACGCGGCATGTAGAAAAGATGTCGGCGACAACGCCGCCGGAAGTGAAGAACGGGCATCTGACAGTGCCCACAGTTCCGGGGCTCGGGTTTGAGCCGAACAATGACTATCTTCGCTCCCAGTTGGTGCCTGGCGAGCCATTCTGGTAGATTTTGTGGCATGAGAACGCGTCTGATGGCAATGAGCGCTTGCGCGCTGCTGGCGGCATTTTACCTGTGGCGGGAGAGCTCGGCGAGCGCGCAGGTGACGAATCCGCAACCAGCGCCGCCCGCGGATCAATTGCAGTCGATCACCCTGGTCTTCGGGGCCAAGGACGTGCAGCCGACGCCGTGGGATGGCTCCGTCTCGTTGTCGGCGGGAAAGCTGGAGCGAGTAGCCGGTTATCACTTCACGGATGAATCTTCGGTGGATGGGAATGCGTGGAAGTGTTCGACGCACGTGTGGGGCGCATTCAGCGGTGGCATGCATCCGAACGAAAAGCCCCAGCCTCAGCCGACGCCGCTGCAGACCTGCGGAGTGACGATGTACTTCCGTGCGCCGGCAACCGCTGAGATTGCGGTGAAAGTGCCGAAAGGCGAGTTTCGTTTCCGGCCCATGGATGTGCCGGAACTGGAGGGGATATTTCCGCTCGGCGCCACAGCGGAGGTGTATCGCAGCGCGATCTCCGAACTTGTGAGCACAACGGAGTACGAGGATGATTTTCCCTCGATCGCCGCCGACGGCAACCGGTTATGGATGACGTGGGTGGCCTATCGCGATCAACAGGATGTCGTTTTCCTGCGCTCGTATGAGAACGGCGTCTGGGGCAGTGTCCAGACGATCACCGAAAAGCCCGGAGACGTATTTCATGCGGCGGTGGGTGTGAGTTCCGGCAAGCCCGTGGTTGTGTGGAGCGAACGCGCCGGCAACGGGTTTCAATTGAAGGCTCGCACGCCGGGCGGCGCGGTGGAGAACGTAACCAACGTGGAGGGCAATCATCTCTTTCACCGGGTGGCGGGCGATGGAAGAGGCGGGCTCTATGTGGCGTGGCAGAGTGCGCGTCATGGCCGCAGCGACATCTACTGGAAGCCCTTCACGGGCGGCAAGTGGGGCGTGGAGGCGAATCTGAGCGACGTGGCTCGCGATGCTCGCGCCAATGACTGGAATCCGGCGATTGTGGTGGATCGGGAAGGAACATCGTGGGTGGCCTGGGACAGCTACTCGGCGGGCAGTTACAACATCTTTCTTCGCTCCGTGCGCGGCGGCAGGCCGGGAGAATTGCTGAAGGTTACGGACAGCCCGCGCTTCCATGCGAACGCCAATCTCGCGGTGGACGCGCGAAATCGAGTGTGGATCGCATGGGATGAATCGCGCGAGAACTGGGGCAAGGATGTCGGCTTCCTGCTGTCCGGAGGAACCGGGCTGTACGATTCGCGCAAGATCAAGATGGCTGTCTATGCCGCGGGAAAGTGGATGGCTCCGCTGCAGGAAGTGGAAGATGTGATGCCATACGGGTGGCGGCGATTCGTGCAGACGCCGCGGCTGGTTTCCGATTCGCAAGGCCGCATGTGGCTGTTCTGCCGGCCGCGCAGCAATACAAAGCTTCCGACAACGCTGTGGGCTGCCGGCGGGAAGTGGGAAGTGTATGCAACGCACTACGACGGCGACCGCTGGGCGGAGCCGATCATCGTTCCGGAGTCGATTGGGCGCAATGGCGCGGAATTGCAGGTGGCCGCAGATCAGCAGGGCAACGTGTTTGCCGCGTTGGTAGCGGATCACCGGCTGTTTGGCGGGCCGAACTTTTCCACGGGGCCGCGCAATCACGAAGTGATGCTGGCTCGATTGCGCAGCGGCACACCTGTGGCGATGGAGTTGGGATCCCGAGGGGTCGAGCCTCCCGCCAGCAGGCCGACGGAGCCTCGGGAGAAGGAACAGATTCGCGCGTTGCGTGCATACGGCATTCCGTCGGATGGGAAGACGCTGAAGATCTATCGCGGCGATATGCACCGGCATACCGAAATTTCCGTGGACGGCGCGGGGGATGGCACTCTGTTTGAGGCTTACCGTTATGCGATGGATGCGGCGGGAATGGACTACCTTGCCGTGACCGATCATCAATCGGGGCACACCGGGCCGAAGACATCCGACTATACGTGGTGGCGCATTCAGAAGTCGGCGGACATGTTTCATGTGCCGGGCTTCTTCACTGCGTTGTATGGGACGGAGCGCAGCCTGAGCTACCCGAACGGGCACCGCAACCTGATCTTTGCGCAACGCGGTGTGCCTATCCTGCACATCACTCCGGCGGAGCAGAAATCGAGCACGGGACCGGTGTTGTATCCCTTCCTGCGCAAGTACAACGGTATTGCCACCTCTCACACGTCTCACACAAACATGGGCACGGATTGGCGCGATAACGATCCGGACCTCGAGCCGATCGTGGAGATTTTCCAGGGGGCGCGGACCAGCGCGGAATCCGAGGGTGCGCC
This sequence comes from uncultured Acidobacteriota bacterium, assembly GCA_937952345.1. Taxonomy (GTDB): domain Bacteria; phylum Acidobacteriota; class Terriglobia; order Bryobacterales; family Bryobacteraceae; genus CADEFT01. The sequence continues at coordinate 1,592 of CALFYN010001002.1, read as the reverse complement.
GCTTGCTCCGACGGAGAAACGCACGGAGTTATGGGCCGGCGGATACCGTCCGTTGGGCTTCGTGTCGAATGCCTGGGCGAAAGGGTACAAGCTGGGGGTGCAGGCGAGTTCGGATCACGTTTCCACGCACACATCGTATGCCTATGTGCTTGCGGAGAATGCGACTCGTGAAGCGCTGATGGATGCGATGCGCAAGCGGCATACCTACGCGGCGACGTCGAACATTCTCATGGATTACCGGGTGAATCTGGATGGCAAGACACTGATCCAGGGCGATGTGGCGACTTCGCAATCCATGCCGGAACTGACGGCGAAGATTACGGGGAGCGCGGCGATCAAACATGTCGTGGTGGTACGCGACAATAAAGTGATCTACTCGCAGGAGCCGAAGGGTGAGACGTATGAATTGCGATTCCGCGAAACCGCTCTTACGCCGGGCGAGCACTTCTACTATGTGCGCATGGAACAGGTGGACGGGAACGTCGCCTGGTCTTCGCCGGTTTGGATCAAACGCTAAGTGAATCTTCCTGAACTGCTGTTGGAAAAGCCGCACCGGCGGCGGAACGCACTAACCGGTGAATGGATTCTGGTGTCACCCCACAGGGCCAAGCGGCCCTGGCTGGGACAGGTGGACAAGCCCGCGGCCATTCCGGCAGTACGCTACGATCCGGCTTGTTATCTGTGCCCGGGCAATGAACGTGCGGGTGGCGTGCGGAACCCGCCTTATGAGTCCACCTTCGTGTTCGACAACGATTTCGCGGCGCTACTGCCGGTGGCGGAGCACGCCTCGTATGACGAACAAGGATTGCTGGTGGCTGAGACGGAGGCGGGAATCTGCCGCGTGGTGTGCTTCTCTCCGGACCATAGCTTGAGCGTGTCGCGATCTTCCGTGGTGGCCATCGAGCGGGTGATTGAAACATGGACGGACCAATATGTTTCGTTGGGGGCGATGCCGGATATCCGATCCGTGCAGATCTTCGAGAACCGGGGAGAGATGATGGGCGCCAGCAATCCGCATCCCCATTGCCAGATCTGGGCCAATGCAACCGTGCCATCCGAACTGGCGAAAGAACTTGCTTCGCAAGAGGAATACGCGGTGCGGACGGGTTCCTGTTTGCTGTGCGATTACGCACGGCTGGAACTGGCGCGCGGGGAGCGGGTGGTTCTCGAGAATGAGAGCTTCGTGGCGCTGGTTCCGTTCTGGGCGGTATGGCCATATGAAACGCTGGTGATTGCCAAGAGGCATTTCGCATCGATGGCGGATCTGAGCGCTGCCGAACGCACCGCGCTGGCGGACCTGATGAAGCGGTTGGCCACTCGCTACGACAATCTCTTTCAGACGGCATTTCCGTACACGATGGGATTCCATCAGCGGCCTACGGATGACGGAGAATACCCCTCGTTTCACTTCCACGCGCACTACTATCCGCCGCTGCTGCGCTCGGCGGAAGTGCGGAAATTCATGGTGGGTTACGAGATGCTGGCCAATCCGCAGCGTGACATTACAGCGGAATCGGCGGCGGCCCGCCTGCGTGCGCTGAGTGAGCGCCACTACGCCGATTCGCTAGACTAGTGCTCTATGGGAACCACAC
>CALFYN010001001.1 GCA_937952345.1 uncultured Acidobacteriota bacterium | reverse complement strand
AAGCCACCCCAAAAAGCAAAAACGGCGCAATGGACAACCTGCCCATTGCGCCGTCTGAAAGTTGTTCGGATTGCCTACTTGCGGCGGGCGTACAAGCCCAGTCCCAGCAGGCCCAGGCCCATCATCGACAGCGTCATCGGTTCCGGAACCGGATCTGCTTCCGCCGAGAGAATCTGCACACGCAGCCCCGAGGGGTTGCCGCCAAACGCAATCGGCGAATTGAACACAATGAAATCCAGCGCAATCAATTGCCCTGTGAAGTACGACGGGCCGATATTCACTGGCGCCTGGCTCGAGAACGGATTTGTATTCTCCGCGCCGCTGTTGGAGCCAGTCACGCGCGTCGACTCCGCGCACACCGGAGAGTTGGCGTTCGCCACACTGCACACCCGAATGTGGGACTGCTGCGAGGGCGTGTTCACGTTGTTCACATTGTTGTCGCTCAACCAGCGCAGACTCACATTCGCCGTGTCTGCATACAGACCCAACGCGGCAAAGTTGATCAGCATTCGATATACAAAGAAATCGGTCGAGCTGTTGTAGATGTCATTGCTGCCCACGGATTGCTGGTTTCCAATCGGCCCTACCCACGCAGACTCCGCGTCATTAGCCGACCACACGGTTCCAGGAGGTCCCACGACCGTGATCGCGTTGGGGCCGAAGCCCGAGCAGTTCGCCGGTGCCGGAACAACGTCGCAGCCCGTCGGTTTGATCAAGAGATAGTGACTGTCAGCCGTGTTCCCGGCAAGGACCACAGCCGATCCATCGAGTCCGGTACTCCAGACTCCGTTAGCAGTGTTCTTAAATGTAACGGCGGATGCCGAAAGGCATGCACCAAGTACTAGACTGCTCAAGACGAATGAACGCATTTCTCCTCCGCGAGATGTCTCGAGATACGTTAATCATCATACATGAGGAACTAGTACTAAGCAAGAAAAATCTTAGTACGATAGGACTAGGGTGTGGGCTAGGCCAAACTGGCTACTCCCGCCCTTCCGCAGTGCCGCTCCAGCCGCGTTCTCAGCTCCGACCTCGCCCGCAATAACCGTGATTTCGTCGCCGCCACCGAGATGCTCAGCCGGCTGGCCACCGTTTCCAGGGGCAATTGTTCCAGGTCTCGCATCACCAGAGGCTCACGCAGCAGTTTCGGCAACCGCTCCACTTCCTGCCTCACCACCGCGATCACTTCCTTCTTCCCCATACCTTGCTCCGGATCCGGCCCCCGCGACTCCAATTGGACAACAGGCCGCGTGTCCTCGCTCTGCGGCTCATCCAGGGCCACAAAACTAACCCGTTTGGCTCTGCGCAGATACATCAGGCATTGATTGAATACAATGCGCGACATCCAGGTCGAAAACTTCGACTCCCCCAGGAACCGCGGAACATGTTCCCATGCCTGCGAAAGCGCATCCTGTAGCGCGTCTTCGGCGGCATCCTGGTTCTTAAGAACCGATAATGCCAGCCGCCGCGATGAGGTTACGCTGCGCCGCACCAGTTCGGCAAAGGCTTCCGCGTCTCCAGCCTTCGCTCGTTCAACAAGTTGCCGTTCATCGTCGGCTACCGGTAAGCCCTGGAATCTGGTGGTATCGTTCATAACACCTTTCCAGATGTTCGACCAGATGCCCCGGATTCATTGATGGTCAAACAAATTTTCGCTTTGTTGAAATGATCTGCCGCGTGTTAATCCACGCTGAAGTCGGATGACATCGCCACATAGTCCGGCCGGTCTGAGATCCTCCGGTGCCGGAACGAGTGCACCACTTCACACCGGTGCAGCAAAAACACCCCAGGCATCTGCAGCGGGTCGCCTGACGGAATCCCTACCCCATGCTTGCGCAGCGCTGAGATGGCGCGTGGCCACAGACTAATCCCAAATACCTGGGAAATCCGGCCGCGCCGCAACCCAAACGCCCGGTACAACGACCGGTCTGAGTCATCGATTCGATCCAGGCCACCCAATCCATGCTTGGCCAGAAGCTGCTGCATAGTACCCAGCCTGCCATGGTGAACCAGCACAATCCGGATGCCGGCCTCTTCCAGACTCCCTCGCAACCGTCCCACCTCCGCCAGCGTTTCCCGGCAGAACATACAACCTGGGTGCCTGAGAAACACAACCAACACGGGAGAAAGCAAGGACAGGGTGGCCAGATCCACCCCGTCCTTCGTCTTCTTGGATTCAATCACCGAGGCCAGCCGGTCCGCCTCATTTCCAGTTGCAGTCATGACAAGCCTACTTGGGAAGAACAACAGTGTCGATCACGTGAATGACGCCGTTCGACGTCGCGATGTCCGCCTTGACGACCTTAGCATTATTCACCATCACTGAGCCATTCTTCACCGCAATCTGCAACGGTTGGCCGTTCACAGTCGCGGCGGAGTTCATCTTCACCACCTGATCGGACGTCACATTGCCGCTCACGACGTGGTAGGTAAGGATCGCGGCGAGCTTCGACTTGTTTTCCGGCTTCAGCAGGTTTTCCACGGTTCCCGCGGGCAACTTGGCAAATGCCTCATCGGTGGGCGCGAAGACCGTAAACGGGCCGGGTCCCTTCAACGTATCCACCAGGCCGGCGGCCTGCACGGCAGCCACAAGCGTCTTGAAAGAGCCTGCCGCAACGGCGGTATCCACAATATCCGCCTTGCTGCCGGCAACAGCCGAAACAGCCATGGCAACAGCCAGGGTCAGCATCCTGAACTTCTTCATGCGAAATCTCCTCAACGGTTTATGTTCGAATCACGCGCGCGTTCTGCAATCTGGATGCACCGTTCCCCGCCGAAGCGTTAGAAAATGAAAAGAAGATGTTTCTCGGCGATTTTGACCCCCTGGTGCGGGAATGGTTCGACCAGCGGTTCCAG
>CALFYN010001000.1 GCA_937952345.1 uncultured Acidobacteriota bacterium | reverse complement strand
AACAGGTGCTCCGCGCCTTCTTCACCCACGTCGCCACGTTCCTCATCAACCGCCAGTCGTAACCGGAAGCGCGTCAATTCAGACAGAAACGAAACCGATTCCAAACCGGGCGCCGGCGGAGGGCGAAGTATAATGAGGGCCTGTTGCACCGATGCTCCACCCCAGCAGTTCGATGCCTTACCGATTTGCGTTCACTGCGCTTGCAGCGGTTCTCGCTCTCGGCTGCGGTCTGGGGTGGCTCGCCTGGCGTTTGTTTCAGCAGGACCGCACGCTCGCCCGCCAGCGCCAGACAGAAGCCCGCGAACTCGGAGCGGACTCCGCCGTCGCGCTCTTCCAACAACAGGTAGCGCGCATTGAGCAGGAATTGAGCGCGCTCGCGGCCGGACGCCCCCCATCCTTCCAGCCCTCCTCGGGCGCAGCCTTCATGAAGATCGAGACACGAGGCGCAGTGACCTGGCCGCCATCGGCCTTGGCGTTCCATCCCGTACCCGCCGTCATCTCCACTGACGATGCCGATTTCCTCGATGCGGACCGGCTTGAGTTCGCGCAATCCGACTTCTCCGGCGCACTGCGGCTGGTCACTCCGCGAAAGAACTCCGCCGATCCCAAAGCTCGCGCCGCCGCGCTCCTGCGCGAAGCCCGCCTACTCCGCAAGCTGGGCAAATGGCCCGAGTCCGCCGCATCGTACCGCGAACTCGGCAACCTCGGTCACGCGCTCGCCGGAGGAATCCCCGCCGTCCTGGCCAGTCACGCCGGACAGGTAGACACGTTCACCGAAGCCGCCGATCGCGAAAATGCCGCTTCCGCCGCGCAACGGCTGCTGGACGAGTTGCTCTCCGGCCGCCACAGGATTTCGGCCGAGACGTTTGACGTCCTGACCGAGTCCGCCTTCCGCTCCCACAGCGATCTGCTCGACCGCGCCCGGCCCGCCATCGCACTGGCCGAGGCGACCCGCTTCCTCGCCGATCGCCTCGGCGATTCCCGGCTGGATCCCGTGCTGTGGATCAACACGCGCTTCGGTCCGGTGCTCGCCCTGCCACGCCCCGCGCCCGATGGCGTGGTTGCATACCTCGCCTCGTCCACCGCAATCCGAACCGAGTGGCTCCGCCTGGCACAGCCTGCGCTGGCGAACCTACGGCTGGATATCGCACTCGCTACCCCGGACGGGCGCACCGTGGCAGGCCAGCAACCAACCTCCGGTCATTCCGTGCGGCTGGCACATGTCAGCCGCCTGCCCTGGACCGTGATGGTCTTTCCCGCCTCCGCCACGCCCACCGCAAACGATCCCCGATTCATCCTCCTCGCCGGGGGCTTGGCAGTCCTCTTCCTCGGTGCCGCGGCCGCAATGTGGCTTTCCACCCGGGCGGTGGCGCGTGAAATCGAACTGGCCAAGCTCAAATCCGAATTCGTCGCCACAGTCTCGCACGAGTTCCGCACGCCCCTCACCGCCATCCGTCAACTTTCCGAAATGCTCCTCACGAACCGCGTAGCCTCGGACGACGACCGCCGCCTCTACTATCAGCACCTCGCTTCGCAGGGAGAGCGTCTACACCGCTTAGTGGAAGGGCTATTGAACTTTGGCCGCCTCGAATCGGGCAAACTCCGCCTCGCCAGGCAGCGCTTCGATGCCGCGGGATTCACGCGCGAAGAGGCGCAGCATTTCGAGCGCCAGCCAATCGCCAGCGGATTCAGCGTCGAATGCAACATTCCCCACGAACCGGCCATGGTGGAAGCCGATCCGGACGCACTCCGCCTGTCACTGGCCAATCTGCTCGAAAACGCGATCAAATATTCGCCGGGAACAGGCGCCGTAGCCGTAAAGGTCCGGACGGAGAACCAGCGGGTGGAAATCGCCGTCCAGGATTCCGGCCCGGGCATCGACCCGGCCGACCGCAAGCGTATCTTTGAAAAGTTCGTACGTGGGAACGCAGCCTCCACGCAAAACGTACCGGGAACCGGGATCGGTCTTGCCATGGCCCGCGACCTGATGCGGGCGCAGGGAGGGGATATCGAATTGACAAGTCAACTGGGCGAGGGCAGCACATTTACCCTGGTCCTGCCGCGAGTGAACTAACTATGCAGAGAATTCTTGTCGTGGAAGACGAACCGGTGATCGCACTGGGATTGAAGAACGATCTCACGCTGGAGGGCTATGAGGTGGATGTGGCCAGTGATGGCGAAGCCGGCCTGCAACGAGCCGCCGAGGGCGGCTTCGACCTGGTTGTCCTCGACGTGATGCTCCCCAAGAAAGGTGGTTTCGAAGTCTGCCGCGAACTCCGCCGCCGCCAGGTGCCGGTTCCCATCATCCTGCTCACCGCTCGCGCCGCTGAGGCAGAGAAAGTGCTGGGCTTGGAACTCGGCGCCGATGACTACGTGACGAAGCCTTTTTCCCCACTGGAATTGCGTGCACGCATCAAGGCCGTGCTGCGCCGCGGTCCATCGCCGCGCCAAGGGGTGGTCCACTTCGGCCGCGCGGAAGTCGATCTCGAAACCTGCCACGCCCGTTTTGCCGGCCAAGCCGTGGACCTGACGCCCATTGAGTTCAAACTGCTGGCCGTGCTCCTGCGGGCTCCCGGCCGGCTTCTCACCCGGGAACAACTGCTCGAAGACGTCTGGGGACACGGGTTTGCCGTCACCGACCGCGTCATCGACAACCACCTGCTCAAGCTCCGCAGAAAGTTCGAGGACGATCCATCCTCCCCGAAGTACTTGCTCAGCGTCCGGGGCCTCGGATACCGTTTCGTCAATGGAGGCAACAATCAAACGGATTCGTAACAGATCTAGCGTGATGGACAAACCGGCGAAGCCCACACTAATCCCATGAAGATCACACTTCTCACCGGATGCCTGATCGTGGCCGCAATTCTGGCCGCGCAAACTTCGCCCGCCAGCCGTAAGGCGCAGGGCTTGATGCAGGCCGCTCAAGCCAAAGAGAGCGTCCGCGGCGATCTCAAAGGGGCGATCGAGCTGTACCGCAGGGCCGCGCGCGAAGCGGGCTCCGACCACGCCACGGCAACCCGTGCGCTGCTCGCCGCGGCCGCCTGTTACGAGAAGCAGGGCGCCAGCGAAGCGCACAAGGTGTACGAGGAAATCCTGGCGAAATATCCGGGCCAGAAGGAAGCCGTCGCCGTCGCAAGGCGCAAATTGGGCCATTCGGTTTCCGGCGCCGCTCCCCACACCCGCCAGCTTTGGGCAGGCCCTGAGGTGGACGATGAAGGCGGTGTGTCGCCCGACGGCCGCTGGCTCACCTACGCACATATGGCCACCGGCGATCTCGGCCTTCGCGATCTGCAAAACGGCAGCCACAGGCTGCTGACCAACGAGGGTGGCTGGGAGAAATCCAAGGGCCAGTTTGCCGAGGACTCCCTGTTTTCCCCGGACGGGAAGCTGATCGCCTACAACTGGTTCATCCAGCAAGCCGACCACGAGATCCGGATCATGAATTTCGATGGCTCGGGTGTACGCACAATTTTCAAGTCCCCCGGATGGGTTGTACCCCAGG
>CALFYN010000999.1 GCA_937952345.1 uncultured Acidobacteriota bacterium | reverse complement strand
GAAAACGGGGCTGCCGTGATCGCCGCGAGACCAGCCGATGAGTTGCTCCATGCCGCGGCCACCGGGGGCTCCATGGAAGTGGATGAGCACGGGGAAGGGTCCGTTGCCTTTGGGTTTGCGGAGGGCGGCGGCGACGTAGAGGCCATCCTTGGACTTGATGTATAGCTTCTCCACAGGGGAGACGGATTCGGGGACGGTGCGGATGTACTGATCGTGAGGGAGCACTTTGCCGCCGGGGAACTCTTTGATCTCGGCGTGGATGGAGAAGGAAAGGAGTAGAGGCAGCAGGAGTCCCATGGGCTCAATTCTAACCCTTTGCGCGCTGATAGCGTAAAATGAAGAGTTTGTCATCCCCTTGCGCGACCGTAGTCATTCCCACTTTGCACGCAGGAGCCACATTGTCTGAATGCATCGCCGCCTTGCAGCAGCAAACCCGCGGGGATTTCGAGATCGTGGTGGTGGATAACAGCGGGACGGGACTGGTGCGAAGGCATGGCGTCGCCAAAGGCGTACGAGTGATTGAGAACACGGACAATAAGGGATACGGAGGCGCGGTGAATCAGGCCGCGGCGGAATCACAGGCGCCTTATATTGCGGCGCTGAATGATGACGCGGTGGTGAGCCGGGGATGGTTGCAGGCATTGATTGGGGCGATGGAGGCGGACCCGAAGGTGGGGATGTGCGCGAGCCGGGTGATGCTGGCGGAGGAAGGGGTGATCGACTCGGCGGGCATGCTGCTTTGCCCCGACGGCAGCAGCAGGCAACGCGGGCACCGGCGGGGGCCGGGCGAATTTGCGACGACGGAGGAGGTATTTTTCCCGAGCGGATCGGCGGCGTTGTACCGGCGGGAACTGTTCAGCGAGATGGGGGGGTTCGACGAGGATTTCTTTCTGTATTGCGAGGACACAGACCTGGGGTTGCGGGCGCGCTGGGCCGGCTGGAAATGCCTGTATGTGCCGGAAGCGACTGTTCTGCACCAATACTCGCGGACGGCAGGCCGGGTTTCTCCGATGAAGGCATACTACGTGGAACGGAACCGGCTGTACGTGTTGCGGAAGAATTTTCCGGCGAAGATGCGGCGGCGGGCGTGGCTGGCGGCACTGGAGCGGTACTTCTGGCACGCGATGTATCTGGGGCGGCCATCGAGCGCGGGGAATTATCTGCGGGAGGGCAATTCGTTCTTTTCGGCTGTGGCGTTGCTTCTGCGGGCATGGAGAGGCTACTGGAGGGAGCGGGGCGAGCTGGACCGGAAGCGCGGCGAGACGATGCAGGCGGCGAAGATCGGCGCGGCGGAGTTCGAACAACTGTGCCGGCGGTTCGCGATCTCACCGAAACAGGTGGCGGCTTTATGACGCAGTACGGCCCACTGTTGATCATCGTGCCGGCGTACAACGAGGAAAGCAACGTCGGGCACGTGGTGGAAGAGGTGCACCAGGTGATGGGCAACGTCCCGCTGCTGGTGTTGGACGATTGTTCCTCGGATGCAACGGCGGCGGTGGCGCGGGCGGCGGGTGCGCGGGTTCTGTCGATGCCTTGCCATCTGGGGTTGGGTGGGTGCGTGCAGGCGGGATACCGGCTGGCGTTTGAACTGGGATTCGATTACGTGATCCGGCTGGATGGGGACGGGCAGCACGATCCGCGGGATATTCCGCATATCTATGAGGCACTGCGGGAGTCGGGATGCCAGATGGTGATCGGGTCGCGGTTCGTGGAGTCGGAGGGGTTTCAGACGAGCGCAATCCGGTCGCTGGGGATACGGTTTTTCCGGACGATTTTGC
>CALFYN010000998.1 GCA_937952345.1 uncultured Acidobacteriota bacterium | reverse complement strand
GGCGCGAGGCCGGTGTTGCGATCGCTCGGCGCATCACGTTGATCATTGGACTGATGTGCACGGTGCTGGCGCTGTATGTGAACAAGCTGGGGAATTTGCTGGTGGCAGCCACGAGCTTGCAAAACTTCTTCGGCGGCAGTTTGACGGGCGCGTTTCTGCTGGGGATGACGTTTCGCCGTGCGAATGCGCGGGGAGCGTTCTATGGCTTGTGCACGGGGACGCTGGCGGTGATTGCATTCGCGCAATTCACATCCGTGGCGTGGATGTGGCATGGGGCGTTTGCGGCGACGGTGACCTATGGCACTGGGGCGCTGTGGAGCATAGCTTCGCGAGAGCCCGCGAGTTCGGAGAAAGATCATTTGGTATGGAAACCCGCACAGATGTCCTGATTGCCGGTGGAGGCCTGGGAGGATGCGCCGCGGCGATTGCGGCGGCTCGCCATGGACTGCGCGTGATCGTAGTGGAAGAGAATGCGTGGATCGGCGGGCAATTGACTTCGCAGGGAGTGCCTCCCGATGAGCATGGCTGGATCGAGGAGTTCGGTTGCACTGCGTCGTATCGCCGCCTGCGCGATTCGATTCGCGGCTATTACCGCAAGCACTATCCGTTGACTGAGAAGGCTCGCGCGGCGCGGTATCTGAATCCAGGCAATGGGTGGGTGTCGCCGCTGTGCCATGAACCGAAGGTTGCTCATGCAGTGTTGGAGCAGATGCTGCACGGCGTGGAGATATTGCGGCCGGCGCGGGTGGTTTCGGTTGGCGTGGATGGGGACCGCGTCGAGGCTGTAACGGTGGCGCATGAAGGTCGTGAGCATGTCATTCACGCGAAGTACTTTCTGGACGCGACGGAACTGGGAGAATTGCTGCCGCTGGCCGGAGTGGAGTTCGTCACGGGATCGGATGCGCGGCCGGACAATATGCAGGCGTTTTCGTGGTGCTTTGCGATGACGCATCATGCAGGAGAGGATCATCGGATCAGCAAGCCGGAGCGCTATGAGTATTGGTCGGATTATATTCCGCGGCTGGATCCGCCGTGGCCGGGGCGATTGCTAAGCCTGACGACGCCACATCCGCGAACGATGGAGACGCTCCACTACCGCTTCGATCCTGTGGCAGAGGATGGGCGGGCCTTTTCAGGACTGTGGACCTACCGCCGGCTGATTGACCGCACGAACTTTGAGCCGGGGCATTTCACAAGCGATATCTGCCTGGTGAACTGGCCGATGATCGACTACCTGGATGGGGAGTTGTGCGGCGCTACCGCTCTGGACGCGGAGAGGTATCTCCGTGAGGCGAAACAACTCAGCCTCTGTATGTTTTATTGGCTGCAGCAGAACGGGTGGCCGGGACTGCGGCTGTGCGGCGATCCGTTGGGGACGGAAGATGGATTTGCGCAGGCGCCGTATATTCGCGAATCGCGGCGCATTCGAGCACAGTACACGGTGCGGGAGCAGGATGTGCTCGGCAAGACGGCGTTCGCCGATTCGGTGGGGATTGGCAGCTATCGCATCGATCTGCATCCTTCCACTGGCGGCGATAACTACATCGACGTGCCATCGCAGCCGTTTCAGATACCGCTGGGAGCGCTGCTGCCGGTGCGCGTCCGAAACCTGTTGCCTGCTTGCAAGAACATCGGCACGACGCATGTCACGAATGGATGCTACCGGCTGCATCCGGTGGAATGGAACATCGGGGAGGCGGCAGGTTTACTCGCTGTGTATTGCCTGCGGGAAGGCACGGAGCCGTTTGCGGTGCCAGGGCGAGTAGAAGATTTTCAACGGCTGCTGTGGTCCGAGGGCGTGGAACTCGACTGGCCGATTGATCTGGATCCCAATGAAGGAGATGCTCACAAACATGCACGGTAAGATGACGCGACGTAGTGTGCTGGCACTGGCTGCTGTTCCGATGGTGCAGGGAGCACCGGCAGTACGTGAGGTGCCACCGGGCAACCGGTTCAACATCCGTGTGGAAGAGGGATGGTACATGCACTCGGTGGGGCTGGCTGCATATCCTGACGGGGAATTGGTGTGTAGCTACCGGCGTTCGGATGAGCACATTGCCAGTGTGTCCGAGGCGTGGTGCTGCCGCTCGAAGGACGGTGGGCGAACGTGGACAGACCACAAGCTAATCTCGCGTTCGGCGTGGGATCCGGACAAGGCGTGCTGGGTTGCGCCGCAGTTGGGACAGGGGCGCGATGGGACGCTGTACTTGCTGATTGACCGCGGGCAGAAGAAATCGAAGTTTGACTGGCCGATGCTGAGTGCATGGCAGTTGCCGGACCGCGGAATGTCGAATCACCTGTTCGTGAGCAAGGACAGGGGGAAGACGTGGCAAGGGCCCACGAAAACGGACAACGTCGGCGGGGAGCCGAGTTACATCATCGAGCTTTCGAACGGCGATCTGATGTACACGCGCACGGATGCCAAGGCGACCACGGCGATCAAGGTTCCGACGCTGCCGTGGGGCGCGAATTACTACCGCAGCACGGCGGTGTTTTCGAGCGACCGGGGGAAAACATGGAACCGCACTTCTGTTTTGGCCGATGATCCGCTGGCTGGAGATTGCGAAGTAGGTATTTGCGAGTATGCGCCGGGGAAACTGCTTGCCATTTCGCGGATTGGAGATGGTGGCGGTAGATACGGGCAGCCTTCGCGGGTTTTCTACAGCGAGGATTTCGGGCGAAGCTGGTCGCGGCCGGTGATGGCTCCGATCTATGCGCAGCGGGCCATCGTGAAGCCACTGCGAGACGGGAAGCTGGGGGTAAGCTTTCGCAATAACTCCGGCACTACGGGGACGTGTTTCTTCACGATGGATGCGAAGGAGAAGTTCGGCTTTCAACCGAACTCGACGATTTGGGATGAAGCGCGGTGCCGGCTGGAGCGGCAGGCACTGGAAGTGAGGTCGGCCGAGGGGCGCGAATCGGCGGTGGAGTTCACGTTCTTTCCGGTGGAGGACGATGATTCCGCCGTGGAATTCGATGTGACGATGGAGGTGAAGCAGGCGGCGCGGAACGGCTGCAACGTGTGCGCCGGGGCGTGGGTCCGGTTTCTGCCGGACCGGGTGGAACTGGCGGACCGTCCGCGGGACGGATTCGCGATCGATGC
>CALFYN010000997.1 GCA_937952345.1 uncultured Acidobacteriota bacterium | reverse complement strand
TGCCGACGCATCGCCGATGCTGTTCCGCATGGGCGCGGGCGAGCAAGTGCCGCCTCGGGACTTCGATGTTCCGCTCTGCCGCTCGAGCCTGGGCCTGTCCACGGACGAGTTGCCACGGCGCATCCCGCACGGGCGCCGCATTTTCTTCTTCCACCCGCGCTCCTGGACTCCGCAAGCCTACCAGGGCGCACTGTCACAAGCGAGGCTCTGGCGATGAAACTGTACTTCGGCATCGCGCTCACGTTCTTTCTGGCTCTGCCCATCGGCGTGGACAGTTGCGGCATCCCACCGCCGGCCCCTGTCTTCTCGACAACGAAACGCCCGGCCGACCCGAGCGGAGAATTTCTGCGGGGCAAGCTGGGCGTGATTCAGCCGACGTATCGAAAGCACGATTTGATCGCCGCCTACCGCGTGCTCTCCGGAATTCCGCTTTCTCCCGCCGAGGCACAATCCTTCTACCCCGACCATCCCGCTGCGCCACCCGATCCGTTCGACCGCTCGGACACAGCGCCATGGATCGATGCCAGAAACAGGCTCGCCGGCCTATCTCCCATCGAGTCCTACGCCATCCGCCCCTTCAAATCCGACCCTGTCACGTATCAATACTTCCGCAACTGCCTAAACGATGCGTTCGACAACGCCCGCAAAACCATCATCGACCGTGCGAAACGCTGGGGTGAGGAAAGCGACCAACTCAGGCAATGGGCGCAGGCGCAGGACGTCGTCTTTCAGAATTGTGCCGGGACCACGCCGCAAATCCCCAACGCGCCGCCGGCCAGCGCCGACCCCTTGCTGGCTGCCGACCGCCAGTATCAAATCGCTGCCGCACACTTCTACGCGGGGCAGTGGCCGCAAGCGCAACAAGCCTTCGACCACATCGCGCAAGACCGCAGTTCGCCGTGGCGCAGCATCGCGCCTTACCTTGCCGCGCGTGTCGCCATCCGCCAAGGCCTCATCGCCAATCAGCCCGATGCGCTGCGCGACGCTGCTCGGCGGCTCCAGGTGCTTGCCGATGACCCTCGCCACGAGTGGAGCGCCGCCAGCCGCCGTCTGCTTAACTTCGTCCGACTGCGCATCGATCCTCTGCCTCGCCTCAAGGAACTTGCCGAATCGTTATCCAATGGCGTCAAGCAAGCCAACCCTGCCGAAGAACTGGCGGAGTTCGTCTACCTCTACAACCGCATCACCTCCGCCACGGAAGCCGCTGCTGCCTCCGATCTCACAGCATGGCTGCTGGCTTTGGAACACCGGTCTCCCGATCGCATCCTCCAGCAATACCGCAACAAACGAAACCCCGCCTGGCTGATCGCCGCACTCATCGCAGGCTCAGACTCAAAGGACTTCGAGGAAATCCTGCGGGAAGCACGCCGCATCCCTCCCACCTCGCCAGCGTACGAAAGCGCCGCCTACTACGGCATCGCCCACGAAATCGCCAGCGGCCATCGCGACGCCGCACGCCGCTGGGCCGATGAAGCGCTCCGCCAGAAACTCACCCTCTCCACGCGCAACCGAATTCTCACCGAGCGCCTCAAGCTATCCCGCAACTGGAGCGAGTTCCTTCGTTTCGCACCCCGCCGCCCCGAACCGCACGTTGCCGACTACGATTACTCCGAAGTCAATATCGATGAACCACCGGTGATCACCAAAACCGCCCCAATCTTCGACACCGACGCCGCCGGTCTGCTCAACCGCCGCATTCCTCTCCGCCTCTGGTTCGATGCCGCCAATAACTCACTACTCCCCCCGCATCTCCAACTCCGCCTCGCCCAATCCGGCTGGTTCCGCGCGGTGCTTCTCGACAAGAACGAAGAGGCGCGCCAATTCATGCAACGCATCGTCGCGCTGCAACCAACCGCCGCCAAAACCGCCCGCGAATTTCTCGATGCGAAAGACACGCGGTCAGCGCGCTTCACCGCCGTATTCCTCATGATGCGCGCTCCTATGTTGTACCCTGACATCCCCGCAGCCGGCCTGCACCTCAGCGATCTCTCCCGCCTTCACGACCGCACCGTCAACAGCGGTTGGGGATTCGCCGAAGTTTACCCCCCACCGCCCGCGCCTGCCTCATTCCTCACGCCCGCTGAGCGGTCTGAAGCCGAAGACGAATGGCAGCGTCTGCGATCCAGCGCTCCATATGGCGCGGACTACCTGACGCGAGCCGCCATCGAATGGGCCCGGCAACATCCCGAAGATCCACGCGTCCCGCAGGCGCTCCATCTTGCGGTACGCGGTACGCGCCTCGGGTGTAAAAGCACTGACACAGGCAAATATTCCCGCGAGGCTTTTACAATCCTTCACCAGCGCTACCCCAAGTCGGAATGGACGGCGAAAACAAAATACTGGTACAAATAATCCCCACGCGATATCATTCTCCCCATGGACGAGAATCCGAATCCGCAACCGGTGTCTGACTCCGAAGACGAAGTGACGCGCCGCGAGGTGTTCACGATCGGCAACGTGCTGGCGCTTCCGGCGATGCTTGGCGCTGCCGCGCAGACGGCGGCCGCGGCGGGCCCGCTGCGTGCGGGGCCGGAGATTTATCAGTCGATCGGCGTGGAGCCGGTGATCAACTGCCGGGGCACGTTCACCATCATCGGCGCATCGGTGGAACTGCCTGAAGTGCGCGCGGCGATGGACGCGGCCACGCGCTATTACGTGCAATTGGATGAACTCGCCGATGCCGTCGGCCGCCGTCTCGCCGAACTCACTGGAGCCGAATGGGGGATGGTCTCTTCCGGATGCGCCGCTGCTCTGAAGCATGTCACCGCGGCTTGCGTGGCGGGGGGCAATCCGGAGAAGTTGCTGCGCATCCCCGACCTTTCCGGGATGGAGAAAATCGAAGTCGTTACGCCGCGCTGGTCTCGCACGGCTTACGATCACGGCATCCGCAACATCGGGGTCAAGATCATTCACGTCGACACGGCCGAGGAATTCGAGCGCGCACTGAGCCGGCGTACGGCCATGGTTTACCTGATGGCTGGGGGCGCGTCGGCGGCGGGTCCGCTGTCACTGGAAAACGTCGCCCGCATGGCGAAGCCGCTGAACATTCCCGTGCTTGTCGATGCGGCGGCGGAAGTGCTGACGATTCCCAATGTCCATCTGCAACGGGGCGCGACGGTGGTGGCTTACTCCGGCGGCAAGGCGATCTGCGGGCCGCAATGCGCGGGCCTGCTGCTGGGCAAGAAGGATCTGCTGATGTCGGCGTGGCAGGCCAGTTCGCCGCATCATGGTCCGGGGCGCGATAACAAGGTGGGACGTGAAGAAACGCTGGGGATGCTTGCCGCGGTGGAGGCGTGGGTCACGCGCGATCACAAAGCGGAATGGCAAAAATGGCTCGGGTATTTGGACACCATTTCCCGCCGCCTGACGCAGATTCCGGGAATTACGGCCGAGGTTCGCGAGCCGCGCGGCCTTTCCAACCGCAGCCCGGCGCTGGTGGTGAGTTGGGATCCCGGCAAGCTGCATGTCACGGGCGAGGAGGTTGCCGAGGAAGTGGCTCGCAGCAAACCGCGGATCGCACTTGGGGCGAGTGCGACGACGATCGACATCACGGCATGGATGATGCAACCGGGCGATGACCGGGTTGTGGCGGATCGCCTGCACGGGGTTCTTTCGCGGAAGCGCAGTCCGAAGCCGCCGCCCGCCGCGCCGGCAGCCAATCTCAGCGGGCGCTGGGATGTGCACGTGGAATACTTCTCCAGTTCCAGCAATCACACGCTCACGCTGGAGCAAGAGGGCAATCGCATCCAGGGGACGCATCAGGGGGACTATTCGACGCGCGATGTGTGGGGGACGATGGAAGGCAATCAGGTCAAGCTGCGCAGCGTGGAGCGTGTTCCCGGCGACATGATCGTGTTCACGTTTTCGGGAACGCTGGATGGTGGAGTCATCAGCGGGCCTGTCTACCTGGGGGAATATTTGAATGCGAAATTCAGCGCAAAACGGCACGAATATCCGGCCCAGTGGAGTTCCATTGTCGTCCCCGGGGGGCCGCCGCTGGCCAACTAGCCACAAGGGCTCCGCCCTTGATATTCCTTCGGGACATGGGAGCCGGGAGTCAGAATATACGTCTACACAAAGCCCAGTTTCGGAGCCGTGAAATTCGGTAAATTCGGGAAAATCGCGTTCAATTGGGCATCGGGTACGCCGTACCAGGAGGCCAGTGTCGCCGCGTATTGATCGATGGCCGTCGTCGGGATCCACAATCCGCGGTCACCGGCATCGTCCGGCCCTTGCAGCGCAAGCGTGGGGAAGCGCCCATAGAAGCCGCCGCGCACGGGACCGCCGAAGGCGAAGTGGTGGCTGCCCCAGGCGTGATCGGAACCCACGCTGGTGGACGGATTGCCGGTCCGCCCGAACTCCGATTCGCTGAACGTCACCACATTGTCCACGATCGCCATCTCTTCGAGCGCCGTCTGAAACGCCGCCAGCGCCGCGTTCAGCGTGTTGAACAAACCGTCCTGGCTGGGCAGCAGATCGGAATGATTGTCATAGCCGCCCTGCCCGCAGAAGAATATCTGGCGCGACATGCCGAGAGCGGCGCGGGCGCGCATGACGCGCGCCACCTGCTGCAATTGCCCGCCAATGCCCGAACCCGGAAATTGCGTGGTGAGCGGAGGCGCACTGTTCAGCGCCGCGTTGATCTCCTCGGCGCCGCGCAGCGCACTGCCCATGATGCCGTTCGCCGAGCCGATCATCTGCACCCCGTTATCGAAGGTGAGAATCTGCTGCAGGGCGGCCAGCCGCGCCGTGGTGGCGCTGCCGAAGGTGTCCAATCCGAAGTTCGACCCGGGACTCAGATTCACCGCGCGCGCCGTCTGCCCCACCAGTTGCAGTGCATTGCCGTTGAGCGAAACACCGGCGGGAAAGGTTGTCGACCCGGCGCTGCCGATGACATCGTGCACGCGCCCGCCCCAGCCGGTGCCGCCGACTCCTGTGGGATTCGACGATTGCCACTGCGTCACCTGGTCGGAATGCGAATAGAGATTGCGCGGCAGTTGCGCCTGCCCCTGGCGAATCTGGTCGCGTGTCACGGGGCGCACCAGCGTGCCGACATTCAGCACCACCGCCAGCTTGTTGCGCGTGAACTGCGTTTGCAGCGTCGTCAGCCGCGGATGCAATCCGTAGCTCGCACCCAGCGGCAGCAGCGTATTGGCAGGCAGCGCGAGCGTCCCGCGCATGCGCTGATAATCGGCGAAGGCGGCGTTCGTGCCCAGCGGAACAACCGTGTTGTTGTTGTCGTTGCCGCCGAAAAGAAAGATGCAAACCAGCGCCTTGTAGCCGGCCGAAGATTGGGCGGCCGCATTCACCAGCCCCAACCGTGTCACATGCGAGGCAGCGCCCGCGGCGGCGAGCCCGCAACACTTCCGAATGAATTCCCGTCTTGTGCGCATGTTTGTTCCTTTTAGTGATCCACCTGGTAGTAGGGCGATGACAGCACCAGGTACAACGCTGTCCGCGCTTTTTCGCGATCCGACCGCGCCGCCTGCACCGCCGTGGTGATCATGGATTTCAATTGTGCTGGAATCTGCCCGCCGAGAAACAGCGCAGCCACTTTGTCCACCAGCGCATCGGGCGTGGCGGCGAGCGGCGTATAGGGCGCCAGATCGACGGTCACCGCGCTGCCAAACGAGCCGTTGAACAGCTTGGCCACGAAGTTCGCCCGCACCAGCGCCGTGGCCGTGGTGTAGATCTGAAATTCGGGCGCCACCTGTCCGCTGCCCGGAATGCGGTATCCCGGTGAGAAGTAATTGAAGACGGAAGGCGAGTGGTATACGCGCTGGCCCATTTCCGAGGACAGGTCGCTCATGAACGGGTGATCGGTGACGTTGCTCCCCAGCGGGCGCACGATGCTGGTGATGAACAGCGCCGGCTCCATCATCTTGCCGGTCAGCGCCGTGCCCAACTGTTGCGCTTCCGGATGCGTGAAGATGCGCCGCACCACGGCCCGCAGATCGCCGCGCACGCCGCTGCCATTGTTGTTGAACACCTCAGCCACGGACTGGATGTAGCCCGGGCTCGGGTTGCTCGATGTCAGCCGCTGGATGAGTGCCTTGGCGATGAACGGGCCGACGTTGGGATGGTTGAAGATGATCCGCATCGCCTGATCGAAATCCTGCTCGGCGGTTTGTCCAGCGGGCAGCACCTGCCCGAAGACAATTTTCTGCCCCGTGTCGTGCTGGCGCGAGACAGGCTCCATGGGCGCGTCGTAGCGCGCCGTGTAGTTGAAGCGCGTGGGATTGCCGGCCACGCCGTCGGGGTAGGTCCAGCCGGTGAGCGCGCGAGTCAACTCCATCACGCCCGCCTGATCGTAGGTGGGAACCTGCTGCCCTTGCGGATTGAGCTTCGGCGAACCGTCGATGTTCAACTCCACCAGCCCGAGCGTGAACAACTGCATCAGTTCGCGGGCCAGGTTTTCGTTGGGCAGGAATCCGCGCACGGTGTCCGCCTTGGCGTTGTTCACCATGTCCAGGTATTCGCCCATGGCGGGATGCAGCACAATCTGGCGCATGAGGTCGTTGAAATTGCCGAACGCGCCGTTTTGCAGGATGCGCAGGTAGTAGACCATCGCCTCGGCACAATCCACTTCGACGGCCGAGACCACGAAGATCTGGCTGAGGGCAAAGGCCACGCGCTGCCGCAGTTGATCGGCGCCGGTGAGCGTGTTGCGGTAGAAATGCTCTTCCACATACTCCACCGAGGGCGCTGTCAGCAGCGTATCGGGGAACGTGGAGGGCGTGGCCGCGAACTGCTCTTCGACATACGCCGGAATGCCGATCGCCTGCACGCGGTCGAGCGTAGCTTGGGTCGGGCCGAAGCTCGCCTGGCGCAGGAATCGCCAGGATTGCTGCAAAGTGGCGCTGGAACTGCCGGGCGGTGGCGGCGGCGGAGTGGGCGTCGGAGTGGGCGTGGGCGCCACCGGCACCGCCGATACCTCCGGTGAGAACGCGCCCATCCCCGTGGCGTTTGCCGCCACCACGCGGAAGTAGTAGCGCGTGCCGTTGATCAATCCGGCCGAAGTGAAGCCCGGGCTGTTGACCGTGGCGATCTGCATGGTGGCCATGCCGGACACTGTGCCGCGATACACCTGATAGCTGGTGGCGCCGCTCACCGGAGTCCATACCAGGCTGACGAAACGGTCGCCGGGGATGGCCGTCAATCCCGACGGCGCGGGAAGCGGCATCGGTGTCGGTGTCGGCGTCGGAGTGGGCGTGGGTGTGGGTGTGGGCGTCGTCCCGGCCGTGCCGCGCAACACCCGCGCGTCCCCCCAGTTGGCTGTGTCCGCGGCCGAGCCATCGCCGGCATCCTTCACCACCAGCCTCAGCGTGGCAGCACCCGTCACGTCCACCGCCACCGGCAGTGCGCCATCGCCGCCACGCATCACCGGGCTTTCGAAGCGCTTCCCATCATCCACCCACACTTCATAAATGACTGAGCCGCCCACAGCGCCATCCACCATGCCCACCAGAGCGCGGAACTCCGTGTATTGCCGGTTCAACGCATACCGCACATCGGAGGGAGCATAAACACCCAGGCCCTTCCAGATGCGTTGCCCGCCCATGATGAGGGACGCGCCGTCGCCCGCCGCCGCGCCGCCGTTGGTCTTGTCGAGTTCCACGGGCCCGAGGCCATTGGCCATTGCCGCCGGCGTGAGATCGCTCAGGTACGCGCCTTCCGTCAGCCGCGCATCGGCCCAATCGGCATGCGGACTCCCCAGTGTTCGCTTCACAATCAGCCGCAGTTCGTTCCTGCCGGCCACGGACATCGTGATGTAGCGCGGCGGCTGCGGCCCCACCATCATGTTGGAAAGGTACAACCGTACGCCATCCGCCCAAACCTCAAACGTGGCGGCGTGCGCATCGCCATCTTCATCGTCAATTCCGATCCACGAACTAAAGGTGAGGTATTTTCCGTTCAGCGCAAAACGCAGTTCGCTGTCGGCGTGCACGCCGAGCCCCTTCACGAACTTGACGCGCTGGATGGTCAGTGGCTGCCCGTCGCCAGGCGCGGCGCCGCCGTTGCTCTGGTCCCGTTCAAAAGGGCCGTCGCCGTTCACCGCCGATACGGGCGTCAGATCGCTCAACCAGGTGGCGGGTTGCGGGAACAGGTAGCGCGCCGGAATCACGTGCTCGTTGGCGCCGGGATACGTCCACAGCAACCGTACGCCCGCACCTCCCGTGCCTTGCCACGATTCCACGGCGATGCTGTACTTCAATCCCGCCTGCACCGGCATCGTGTAGCTGGCTTTGCGCGGCGTCTGCGCAGTCCACTGATCCAGCACCTTCGCCCCGTTCAGATACAGCCGCATGCCGTAGCTCGACTGCACCGTGATGGTGGCGTTCCCATTCACCGGCGCTTGTAGCTGGCCGGTCCACCGCACGGAATATTGCGCATTCCGCACTCCTTGCGCCGGGGACGTCATCCCCCAGTCGAAGTTCACTTCACCGTCCGTGCGAACCGCCACGGCCGGGCCGCGCAGATCCACGCGATTGAAGTACTCTCCCGTCAAACCCGTGCCGTAATGCGCCGGCCACGGACTCAAGGCTTGCGCCGTGCAGACTGATCCCACGGCTGCCAGTAGAAGGCAGAACATCCGTCTCACTTCGTGCGTTCCTCCGAATGGATAGGTTCAGCGTACGGAAAGCCGGATCCGTTCTCAATGCGCTAAATCTGCGCGGCTCCGGATTTCAATTGGCTAAACAAGCGGGGAGAGACTGCATTAGGGGAGAAGAACACTACATATGCAGTGTGAATTTCTTGGAGTATAGCGGATGTCGCTTCCCGTTGACAAGAAAAAAATCGAACGCATCCATTCAGCGCGCCAAATCCGTGTAGATTTCC
>CALFYN010000996.1 GCA_937952345.1 uncultured Acidobacteriota bacterium | reverse complement strand
CGCTTCCAGAACTGCTTCACCCCGCAAGCCCTCTGCGGCCCGGCCCGCGCTTCCATCCTCACCGGGCTCCATCCCCACGCCCATGGCCTTCGCCGCAACGTCTATCCCGATAACCCCGGCCGCATGAACAGCAACTACCCGGAAGCCATCCCCGACCCCTTCCGCGACGGCCGCTTCAAACTCTGGGACAACTTCGTCTATTACCTCAGCAACGCCGGCTACGCCACCGCCCACATCGGCAAGTGGCACCTCGGCCCCGCCAACCCCGGCTTCTACGACTACTTCAAGTCCTTCAATTCCACGCTCCGCCACTGGATCGGCGAGCCGCACCAATCCCGTTACCGCCCCGACGTCCACACCGACCTCGGCATCCAGTTCATCCAGCAGCACGCCCACGAGCCGTTTTTTCTCTACCAGTCCTACTACGCCCCGCACGAACCTTCCGATCCGCCCAGGCAATTTCTCGAACATTACCCGAACGACGAGCACGCCGGCTACTATGGCTCCGTCACCAACCTCGACTGGAACGTTGGCCGCATTGTCGATGCGCTCCGCAAGGCCGGCATCCTCGATAACACGCTCCTCATCATGACCACCGAGCACGGCCGCAGTTGGCAGTTCCGCCCCGGCACAGGGGAAGGCATGTGCACGGCCTACGAGGAGTCCTCACGCATCCCGTTGCTGCTCCGCTACCCCAAGCGCCTGCCGCAAAACAAAGTCTGGCAATCCGGCGTCACGCTCACTGACATCGCCCCCACCATCCTCGATGCCGCCGGCGTCGAAGCCGTCAAAGGCGGCATCGTCGAACCCGTCCTTGGCCGCGTCTTCCCGCGCCAAAGCCTCATCGAACGCATCCGCAACAACCAGGACCGCTGGACCGAGCCGCTCATCATGCAGAACATCCCGCAAAAGGCCATCGACGGTTCCTACTACGATGAGCGCGCCGTGCGCACCGAGCACCACAAGCTCATTCTCCGCAAGTTCGACGCACGCCCCGATCTGCGCCCCGGCGAACTCTACGACCTGCGCACCGACCGCGAAGAAAAACGCAATCTCTGGTCCTCGCAAAAAGAGACTGTCCGCCAGCTCTCGGGCGCCCTCAACCAATGGGCCCACGCCCACAAAGACGAGCTCGGTATCGAACTCGCCCGCTACGGCGCCTCCGCCTAAGCCCCACCCCGGCCATACCGGAACAGCACCTTCAGTGGCCCGCTCCAGCGCTCCGCCAATCCGTACGCCAATCCGATGCGTTCCACTTCGATGTCCGCCCGGAAGTATCGCAGCACTCGCTCATTCGACGGATGGTGGCACAACGCCGGTGCGGCCAGCAGCAATCGCGGCGCCTGCTCCCGCAGCCCGATCCCCGGAAAATACTCCGCCAGCGCGCCCCGCGCCAGGTGATACTGCACGTGAATCCAGTAATCCAGCGCCTGCAGCGGCAGATGTACCGACTCGCTCGCCTTCAATTCGATCACCGCCAGCCGGCCCCGGAAATCCACCGCCAGCAGATCGAACACGCCGCGCTGCGCCGCCGCAAACGAACACACCTGCCCGTGCACCGGACTCGCCAGCAGGGATGCATCAAGCGCCGTCACATCCGCGCGCACCTGCGCCTCAATCACGCCCTCCGGCTCCAGCCGTACCGCGGCATCGGACGGATGCTCCAGCGCGCTGTCCACATTCCCGCAGTCCAGCAAATCCACTTCGCTCGCCAGCCCGGCCTCGTCATAACAGAACGCCCGAAAGCGTGCCCCCGCCAGATACAACATCCGCCGGCAGGTCGTCGAATGCCGCCCCTCCGGCAGAAACACCGCCAGTTCTTCCACCCCCGGTTCCCCATCGCGCCGCCGCACATAGTCGAGCCAGATCAACGCAAAGCTCAGCACGCCATCGGCATCGGAACCCGGCGGCGAAGCCATCGCCGCGATCCGCCGTTTCCCCCGTACCAGCAATGCCCGCGGATACGCGGGGCTCAAGCTTTCCTCCAGATGCGCTTCCGTGCTCAACTCCGCCACCCTCCACCCCGCATACTCCCTTTGCAGCATGCGCCGGAACTGCTCCCCGAAAACCTGCCGCTTCCCCTTGCGCGCCAATCCATCGTTGGCCGGCCGGAACGCATCGTACAGGAACAGCTTCCCTGGCTTACCACCCAGCTTCTGCGTCACCAATTCCATGCGCGACGCCGTCACGTTTCGCACACCGGTAACGCGCCGCGACAGCACGCTTGTTTCCCCCACCGCCTCCACCGACAGCCATTTCCCCATCGGCCGCAGCACCAGGTTCGAATGCTCTGGCTCCGGGTTCCAACGGATCGGGATCGCCGCTGCCCCCGGCTCCAGAAGTTCCGCTCTTTGGCATTGCGAAAGAAAGGCTGCCATCGCCGTTCGCAATTGTTCTACTTTCCGCTGCTCCGCTTTCCGCTGCTCCGCGACGGGTCCGGAAAGCGCCGCCACTGCTGCCGACGCCATCTCTACTCTATTCTCCCACCATTCCCCTCTAGTAGAATCGACAAAGAGTGCCCCCTTCGATAGACCAAAACCTCTCCCTCATCCAATCCCGCCTTGGTCACGCCCTCCAACGTGCCGGCCGCCGTCCGGAAGAGGTCACTCTTCTCGCCGTCACGAAGGTCTTCCCCGCTTCCGCCATCGAGGAAGCCTACGCGCTCGGCCTGCGCGAATTCGGCGAAAACTACGTCCAGGAATTCGAAACCAAGCACCCCCAAGTCGCTCATCTCCCCGGGGCGCGCTTCCACTTCATCGGCCACCTGCAATCGAATAAAGCCCGCCGCGCCGCCGAAATCTTCCACGTCATCCAAACCATCGACACTGCGAAACTCGCCCGCCGTCTCGACGAAGCCGCACGCGAGCGCAACGTCATCCTCGACACGATGATCGAAGTGAAGCTTTCCGGTGAGGCATCGAAAGCGGGCGCCGAACCCGCCACTCTGCCCGCCCTCATCGAAGCCATCCGCGCCTGCCCCAATCTGCGCCTCACTGGCCTCATGACCATGCCCCCCTGGTCCGACGACCCGGAACAATCCCGCCCCTATTTCCGCCGTCTCCGCGAACTCGGCCGGCAGCACGGCGTCCAGGGCCTCTCCATGGGCATGTCCCACGATTTCGAAGTCGCCATCGAAGAAGGCTCCACCTGCATCCGCATCGGCACGGCGTTGTTCGGCCGCCGCCGCAAGCCTGCCGCGTAGAGCCCATGCGCATCGGCTATCACGCCCCGCTGCCGCCCGCCGCCACCGGAGTCGCCGATTACGCCCAATCCCTGCTCGAAGCCTTACGCCCCATTGCCCAACCCATCGCGAACGCTCGCGACGCCGACGTCCATCTCTACCAGCTCGGCAATAACCCTTTCCACCGGCCCATGCTGCAGCGCCTGCTCGAGAAACCCGGCGCCGCTCTCCTGCACGACGCCAATCTCCACCACTATTACCTCGGCTCCCTGTCGCACGAAGCCTACATCGCCGAATTCTGCCGCCAGTACGGAGGCTGGTATCGCTCCTTCGCCGAAAGTACCTGGGCGCAACGCGCCGCCTCGGGCGCCGACCCGCGCTATTTCCGCTTCCCCATGCTCGGCCAGGTCATCGACAAGGCCACCCGCATTCTGGTCCACAATCGCGCCGCGCAACGCATCGTCGAGGCCCATGGCGGGGCAGGGAAGACACACATCATCCCCCATCTTGCGCCTGACCCTCCGTTGGTCCCCGCCCGCGAGATCCTGTCCCTGCGCCACAGCCACGCCCTCCCCGGCAATACGTACCTGCTCGCCGTCTTTGGCCATCTCCGCGAATCGAAGCGCCTCGGCGTCGTCCTGCGCGCCTTCCGCCAGGCGCGCCGCCGCGAGCCCTCGCTACGCCTGCTCATCGCCGGTTCGTTCATCTCTACCGCTTATGCCGCTGCCCTCGATCTGGAGCAACCCGGCGTCCTGGGCACCGGCTTCCTCCCCGAGCCCGATTTCTGGCGCTGGGCCTCAGCCGCCGATGCCTGCATCAACCTCCGTTACCCTAGTTGCGGCGAAACCAGCGGCATTTCCATGCGCCTCATGAGCCTCGCCAAGCCGGTGATCGTCACCGCGGGTGGCGAATACGAAGCCTTCCCGGCCTCTGCATACCTTCCCGTCGATCCCGGATCCGCTGAGCCCTCGCAACTCGAAGAATGGATGGTCCAACTTGCCCGACACCGCGATTGGGGGCTTCACATCGGCCAATCCGCTGCTGCCCACCTCCGCCTGCACCATGCGCCCGCCGCCGTCGCCCAACAAGTTCTGCAAGTGCTACGCCCGGCCTGAACTACTGCACCGCCGCCCACACCCCGTACTGGCTCCGCGCTCCTTCAATCCACGCCGCCACCGGAACCTCCGGACCCGGCGTACACCCTTCCGGCAGCCGCACCGATACCTCGTACAGCCCGCTCTCCGTCCCCTGCCGCAATTCCAGGATCTCGGCCGCCACCCCGCCAATCGTAATCTCCAGCTTCGCCGGATCTCCAATCCCGGTCACGCGCAGATCCATGAGACTTCCCCGCGCCGCCGGAGCGTCTTTGCGGTTGCGCGATCCATCGGCATTGCGCGCATCCACCTGCCCGATCCCCGCCTTCGAAACCGTATACAGCCCCGGCGCCGCCCGCTGCACGCCAAGCGTGCGCCGCACCGTCCCCGCCGGCGTCTGCAACTCCACCACCGCCGACGGCCGGTTCGGAATCACCGGCGCCTGGAAGCGGATCGCATTCCGTTCCGCGGCCAGAACCGTCGCCGCAACCCCACCTACTCGCACCGCGTAGACACTTGCATCGCCCGGTGCTTCCGGCCCGATGCCCGCTCCATAGATCGTAAACACTCCACCACTCGTCAACGGCCCCGGCTGCCGGCTCGCATCGTTCACCACCGCTGATGTCCCCACCAATCCCGGCGACACAAAATTCGCCCCCACCACTGTCTGCTCCAGCACCCGAATCGTTTGCGGGTTCCAATCCGACCCTAGATTCCCGTAAAAGTTCGCGAAAGGCACGCCGTCCGGTCCCTCCGCCATCACGGTCAGTTCCGTGCCCTCATCGTAATACCCATCCGGCGATACCGGCTCCAGAAACAGGTTGCGGGCCGCGTTGGGGCTCGATGTTCCCTGCACCCGCGTCGAAACCACCCGCGACAACACACGGTGCTGCGCCAATACCTTCGCCGTCAACGTGCCCCCACCCGCCGCCACCACCTCCTGCGTCCGCTCCCCGCCATTGGACCATCCTTCAAACACCAGCCGCGATGCACTCGCCGGCGAGTTCGTCCGCTCCAGCACCGACACCGTATGCCGGCTTCCTTCCTCCCATAAAAAGGCGCTCGGCGTATACAGCGTCGCCCCATCCACCGTGATCTGCGCTCCCGGGGTCGACGAAGCCACCGTCGAAATCGCATTGCGCGTAAACGAAGCCTGATAAAACGCCGTCGCTGTCCGGATCGTCAACTCCACCGGATTCGACGCATTCCCCTGCCGGTTCGCATTCAGATAGGTGTTTCCGCCCGATCCCGCCGTCCAGCGGTAGAACCGTTGATCGCCTTCCGCGGTGGCTTGGATCTGCACCGTCGTTCCCAACGGGTAAAATCCATCCTCGGATGCCGGTGTCACCTCCACCCGTCCGCTCCCGGCCGGTGTGACACCCGTGCGCAGAAGCACCCATTGCGCATAATTCGCAATCAGGTGCATCCCCGCCACCACCGTCACATCTCGCTCTATTGGCCCACCATCACTCCACTTGGCAAATTCCAGCCGCGAATTGCCGCTCTCCATCTGCCGCGGCAATGCCGCAACCCGGTGCACTTCTCCTTCCGCCCAATCGAACGTGCGCGGAGTCTCCACCAGTTCCCCGTCCACCACCAGCGGCAGGCCCGCCGGCACCGTGCTCAACGTAACGCCCTTGCCCGCTTCCCCATACAACGCCCGCACCGCCAGGATGTCCTGCATCGACAGGGCCGTCCT
>CALFYN010000995.1 GCA_937952345.1 uncultured Acidobacteriota bacterium | reverse complement strand
TGCCAGGCCCCATTCGGCCACGGCTTTGCGCACATCCTCGGGCATGCGCGGATCGTTGGCCATGAAATACAGGTACCACTGCTGATACTGGCGATGCTCGTCCCAGATTTCCTTGCGGCGCGCGTAGCTGGCTTCCGGATAGTCGTAGTTCATGCCGATGTTGTCGGTGCTGAAGGGGCCGTGATTGTTGGTGTCCGTCTTGCCGTTGGGAATGGGGTCGTACTTCTGGAAGGTTTCGCGCCAGCCGGCTTCGAAGATGCGGAGCAGCAGTTCGTACTGGCGGGCATCGTAGCCGGCGGGCTTGGCGAAGGGCACGCGATTGTCCGGCACCTTGGTCAAGCACATCCGATAGCAGTAGGCCTGCACCTTCTTGTCGCCCGCGCCGTATTCGCCGGGATGCTCGGTGCTGATGCGCGGCAGCACGCCGCTTTTGGGATCGCCGGGGACCACATAGGGGGAAATGGGGACTTTGACGGCGCCGAAGTGGTGGCGGTGATGGAGCACGCCGGTCTGCACGCCGTTCCACTTTTCGCCATACGTTTTCTGCGATTCGCGGCCGACGTGGTAGTCGACGCCGGCGGCGGCCATGAGATCGCCCTCATAGGTGGCATCGAGGAAGACTTTGGCGGCGTACTCCTTGCCGTCGAGCGTGCGGATGGAAGTGATGCGATCGCCGGTTTTCCGGACGCCCTTCTCGCGGTCGAGCCATGCGTTGCGCACGACGGGGATCTTCAGTTCCTTGATCCAGTCTTCGTAGACGCGTTCGGCAATGTGGGGCTCAAAGATCCACATGGTGCGCGCGCCCGCGTCGATGGCCTCGGTTCCCTGCCCTTTGTTGCCGAACTGCTCGCGCTTCTGCCATATCCACGATTCGGGCTTTTCATATTCGCGCCAGACGCGGTGATAGAACTCGCGCGAGAGGCCGCCGATGACTTGCTTGTTACCGGAGTCGGTCCAGCCGAGGCCGCCCGCGGTGAGGCCGCCGAGATGCTTTTCCGGACACACGAGGATGACGGACTTGCCCATCTTCTTCACTTGCACGGCGGCGGTCATCGCGCCGGAGGTGCATCCGTAGACCACGACATCGGAGCGCCGCGGCGCAGCGGGGAGAACACAGCTTGCCAGCAGGAGGGAGTAGAGAATACGGTGACTCATAATAATCACCTTTACTGTACGCGATGCGGAGCTACTTCTGGAAGGTGATCTCCCAGTTGGAGATGCCGTGGATGTACAGGCGGGAGGTCTGGCCGGCGATGGAGTCCGTATCACCTTCGTCGAGACCGAGCACCTGCGGATAGAAGCCCGGCGAGAATCCGATGCCCTGCTTGTCCAGCAGGCGTTTGGCATCGGTCCAGGTGTTCGGGTTGCTGAGGTCGGTGGCGTAGGAGATGTAGATGCCTTCCTGCGGCCAGCCGGGCTTGCAGCAGGTTCGGTTCATGATGAGGACGTACTTGTCGAGGTGGCGGTTGTAATGGGTGGAAGGGCCCCACAGGGAGTCGGTGTTTTCCTTCGCCCAAACGACGGTGGAAGGATAGATGGCGGACATACGGCCGCCGATGCCGGGTTCCGCCCATTCGCCCTGGTAGTATTTGTAGGCGGCTCCGGCGGGCTGGAAGCGGTCTTCGAAGGCGAGCCGCGCGGCCACGATGCCCTGCTGCGATTCATCGCCGCCGTAATTAGTGAATAAGAAATAGAAGTATTTCTTTTCGCGGTCTGGAACTACGGAAAAATCGCCATGGCCACCGGCGAAAAATCCGTTCTTGGCGCTGCAATCGGCGGGCTCTCCGGATTCGAGCACGATGCCCAGATCCTTAAAGGTGCGGCCGCCGTCGAAGGAAATGACGGCTCCGATTTTGGGCGCGGTGAGGTCGTTATCGCGGCAGACACCGGATGGTTCGTGGTGGTACCAGCCGAACAGAGTGCCGTCTTCGTCGCGCCAAACGGCTTCGACCCACATCGGCATGTGCACCTGATCGGAGGTGTCCACCCAATCGCTTTCCCAGGGCCCGAATTGTCCGGGGGAGGTGTGGATCATTTCGGGATTGCCGGTGGAGCTGAAGAGCACGAAGTTGCCGTCGGCCCAATAGGCGGGGCTGTTGCCGTCAATAATGACGGGCATGACCACTTTTTCCACCTTTTTGACTGTGGCGGTCTGCGCGGCCAGGTGTGGCAGCAGGGCGGCGAAAAGGGCCAGCGTAAGAGTGGTCGTCATGGCGATCCATACCTTTAGGTGCAGAACGCGCGTGTCACGTTACCAGTACCGAAGATTAAGTTCGTAAAGAATCGGCGAATTTGGTGTAGCATGGGTGACGCCATGCGTATCGCCACCCTGTTTCTGGCCTGCGCCGCCTTGGGCGCGGCCGCCGAACCCCTTGTCCAGCGCATCGCGCACACGGACCCGGCGCGCTACCGGATCGCCAAAAGCGTCCATAAAGGCGCGGGGGAGTTGCACTACACCGGATTGTTCGATGCGCAGACGTTCCGCACGAACTTCATCTTTCTGCATCGCGGGGTGCTGCCTCCGGGGGGTGGGATCGGGCATCACTTCCACAACCACATGGAGGAGATGTTCGTGATACTCGATAACGAAGCGCAGTTTACGGTCGACGGGCGCACGTCAACGTTGCAGGGTCCGGCGGGCGCGCCGTGCCGGATGGGGCGGTCGCACGCCATTTACAATCCGACGAACAAGCCGGTGCAGTGGATGAATATCGCCGTGGGGAGCATCAAGGGCAAGTACGATGCTTTTGATCTGGATGACGACCGGGTGGGGGTGCCGCTGGATCCGAAGCCGGTGTTCGTCTCGATGAAGCTGGACAAGAAACTGTTGCGGCCGGTGGAGCGGATGCATGGGGGAACGGGGACGGTCCGTTACCGCCGGGCGCTGCCGCCGGAGGTGTTCTTCACCAACTGGTCTTATGTGGACCACGTGGTGATCCCGGCGGGCGCATCGATGGGGCTGCACCGGCATGAAGGGGTGGAGGAGTTTTTCTATGTGATGGATGGGGAAGCCACGGCACGGTTGGGATCGGAAACGGCGCCGCTGAAGAAGTGGGATGCGCTGCCGGTGTTTCTGAATGAAGCGCATGCGGTGGAGAACCGGTCGGGGGCGGATGTGGAGCTGATGATCGTGGGGGTGGCGCGTACGAAATGGGCGCTGGATACGGTGGAAGTTAAGCCCTAAGCTCCCCGCGGGAATAGTAGGACTACGTTCCTTTGCCAATTTACCCCGCTTTCTATCGATGGTAGAAACGTACTAGCGGGGAAGATATTGTCTTCTTGTTTACATTGCGGACGGAAATTAAGCCTGATGGAGCGGTTGCGCAGCGGGCAATATTGCTCTATTGATTGTAAATCCGAGGCAAAACAAAAAGAAGACCAATTGGCATTGGAATCGCTGACGCTGTTCGGGCAGCGCGTGCGGATGCCGGAGAAGCCCAAGGAAAAGCCGAAAGCGGCGAAGGCGCAGGCGGCGAAGACGGTGGAGCCGCCGGATCCGGCATGGGGTAATCCGGTGGCGCAACCAGGGCCTGGATACAGCGATGCGCCGGTGCGGGTGCTGGGGTTTCCGGCCTGGACCGCGCCACCGTCGGTGGCGAAGAAGAAGAGCATCGAAGATTACCGGCCGGTTTCGCGCGTGCCCGATGAAGTGATGATGGAGCAGGAGCGGTTGCTGCTGGCGGCGGCGATGTGGATGGCCTACGAGGGCAAGAATCCGGACACGGTGGACGGGTACCGGTCCGATTTTCGGGCCATGCTGGTGGCGCCGGAGATCGGCATTGCACAGCGCAAGGGCGGGTTGCCGAGCGCGGGATTGTGCGCGTGTGAAGCGCCGCAATGGCGTGAGGCGGCGACGGCGGAGTTCACGGGACAGGAATCGGAATCGATTGCCATCGAGGCGGCGCTGCCACTACTGGCGGTTTCGGTGGAGCCGGCGGATCTGTCGTACCTATTGGAAGAAGAAGAAGAAGAAGAGGATGAGCCCATTGCCGCTGCCGCACCGCCGCCGCCTCCGCCGCCACCGAGTTCTCCGCCCAAGCGGCCGCGGGTGGATGCGCACCGCATTGCCTCGACGTTTCCGGCGATGATGCAAGCCGGGTTGGTGCGCGTGGAGCCGGGCTTTGCGACGGCGGTTCTGGAGTTGCGTCCCATCGCCGAACCGGCGCCGCGGCACACGGAGGCGGAGCCGGTGGCAAGCCAATCCGCGGCGGTGATTCCCGCTTGCCGTGCGGAGTTGCAGGTATCGGTGCGCGAGGGAACGCTAGGGGGAATCGAGCTTGCGTGCAGTGCATCGGCGCATGCGTTGCGGCTGGTGGATCCGGCCGATGAGTTACCGCCGGTGGAGGCGCGGATTCCGATGCTGGGTATTCGCACGATGACGGCCACGCGCCATAAACCGGACATCCGCATTCCGCTACGCTATCTGCCCATGGCGTATTTTCATGTTCCGGGGCCGGCCGCCGATTGGAGCCAATGACACCGATGCAACCCGCCAAGGTGATCCCTCTTTCGGCAGGCTACCGCTCGCCGCGCCATGAGGATACTCATGCGCAGCGGCTGTGGGATGAGGGCAAGGTGGAAGAAGCGGTTTCGGCGTGGCGCGAACTGCTGCGCAAGGATGGCGAGTGCATCGAGTTCCGCAAGAAGATGGCGCGGGGGCTGATGTTGCTTGGCCAGTGGGAAGCGGCGGTGCAGGAATGGAACCTGTGCCTGCCACTGGAGCCGGACTCGCCGGACCTGCTGGCGCGCATCGGGGTGTGCCATCTGCATACGGGGGAGCAGACGAATGCATGGCTGCTGCTGCAGCAGGCGCTGCGACTGGATTCGAGCCACCGGCTGGCGGCGGCGGCGCTGCTGACACGGCCCGTGACGCGCTTCGGATTGCGCATTGTGCCAACGGGCATTCTCACGCTGGATGAAAGCGAGGAGGGAGAATGCACGGGCTATCCGGTGAGCGACGATTTGTACCAGCAGGCGCGCTTGCGGATGGAGAATCACCAACTGGAAGCAGCGCTGGAACTGCTGGAGGAGTCGGTGTGGATCGACCCGTTGCATGCGCCTTCGCTGTTCGCGCTGGGGTGGATTGAGGAATCGCACGGAAGGGCGAGGTGGGCGGAGCGCTACTATGAGCGGGCGGTGATGAGTGCTCCGCAATCGTGGACGGGCCACTACAATCTGGCGCGCCTTTATGCAGCCCGTGGCGACGATATGCGGGCGCGGCCGCATCTGGAGCGGGCGATTCTGCTGAAGCCGGATTGCCTGGATGCGATGTGGCTGCTGGCGCAGGTGTGCGAGCGGCAACTGGATATCGGCGAAGCGGCGGTCTGGCTGGAGCATTTGCGGCAGGCGAATCCGCGCGATGCGGAAGTGCGGGTGGCGCTGGCGCGGGTGGATACGGTGAACATCCATACGCATCTGGAGGCGGCGGTGGCGATGGGATGCCGGCGCTACGAGGTGTTGTTTAATCTGGGCATCGCACGCTGGCGTGCGGGCGATACGGGCGGGGCGGAACTGGCGTGGCGCGATGCGGCGGACGTGGAGGGCGCGGGTCCGGAAGCGGCGCATGCGCTGAGTGCGCTGGCGATTTCCGGGCAGGAAGCGGGCCGTGCCGGCGACCTGCTGGAACAGCATCCACACGCCGGACTGCTGTGCCTGCTGGCGCATGTCTACGAATCGCAAGGCGAGCGCGAGCGGGCCTCGCAGGCGTGGAAGCAAGCCATCGAATTGGAGCCGGAGTTCGGCCGCCGCTATTTTTCCTGATCTCCCACCCACTACTCAAAAAAAGGAGCCCGGTATGCTGTTTGGGAGGAGCGTACCGGGCTTAGAGTCCAAGGTTGAGATGAAACGGAGTGTGTGAATCTCCACTTCCAATGCTACGCCGGTGCGAGGCGTTTTTCGATTCGCGGAACCACTCTAATCGGACTTCTTGTTCTCTTAGTCCTGGAGGCACGGGTACTAGACCGAAGCGCGGCAGAGATTCAGTTCAGCGCCGATGCGGGAGAGGCCTTCGCGCAGGTAGTCTTCGCGGCCACCGATCCAGATGCGCAGATAGCCTTCGAGGCCAAGGTGGGCGCCGGGCACGATCAAGGTGCTTTGCCGTTTGCGGATGTTTTCGGCCAGTTCGAGGCTGGGGACGGGGGCGTGATAGCGCACGAGGGTGATGGCGGCGGCGGCGGGCTCAGTCCAGGTGAGGAAGCCGTGGAAGCCGAGGATCCACTGGCGGGCCACGGGCAGGTTGTGCTGGAGGATGACGCGCGTGCGGGAGAAGCAGCGCTCGCGTTGTTCGACGGCGATGCGGGCGATGCGGTCAGAGAGCTTGTTGGGGCCGATGGTGATGTAGTCGTGCTGGCTCCAGCATTGGGCGGTGAGATGGGGCGGAGCGGCGATCCAGCCGATGCGGACGCCGGGGATGCCGTAGGCTTTGGACAGTCCGCTGGTGACGATGACGCGATCGCTCATGCCCCAGAAACTGGGCGTGCGCGGGGCGTGGATTTCGGCGCCCTGATAGACCTCGTCGGCGAGCAGCCATGCGCCCACTTGATCGCAGCGGGCGGCGATGCGTTGCATGGCTTCGGGGGACAGCACCGAGCCGGTGGGGTTGTGGGGATTGGAGAGATAGACGAGTTTGGTGCCGGGTGTGACGGCGCGTTCGAACTCATCCCAATCGGGCTGCCAGCCGGCTTCGGGGATGAGGCGGAAGGTGGCGACCTGCGCTCCGAGGCTGCGCACGAGGCCCGGGTATTGCATGTAGTTGGGGACTTCGAGGGCGACGCGGTCGCCGGGTTCGATGAGGGCGAGGGCGAGGATGTAGTTGGCTTCCGAGGTGCCGTTGGTGACTTCGATGTGATCGACGGTTGCGCCGGGGTAGACGGTGGCGAGGGCTTCGCGCAGTTCGATGGTGCCGTTGGACTGGCTGTAGCCGAGCGGGGTGGAGAGCAGCGAATCGAGATCGAGGCCCATGGCGCCGAGGTCGCGGAGGCTGAGCGGGCGGACGCCGCTTTCGCTCATGTCGTAATCCACAAGGTTTTCCCAGGTGGATTGCATGCGCTCCATGGCAAAGGGTTCGATTCTCATAGACCTTGCTCCTTGTAGAGGCCGAACTCGGTGATCTTGGGTGGCGCGGAGGATTGGGTGACGCGGTAGCGGGCTTTCTTTGCGGTGACGGGCTGATCGAGGCGGATGATGCGGCAGGCGCCGACGCTGGTGGCGCGGGCGATGGTGCGCCAGCCGGAGGGTTCTTCGATGTCGATTTCGATGGCGTCGATGCGCTGGCCGTGGCGGATGTCTTCGCGGAGGCGGATGAGGTCGAAGGTGGTTTCGCGCTTGGCGAAGGTGGCGCGGAGGGCGTTGCCGAGCGTGCGGAGCGAGGCGACATCGGCTTCATGGAGCAGGCCGCGGCGGTCGGGCGGGACGTTGAGCAGGAAGCTGGCGCCGCGGCCCACGGATTTGTAATAAAGATCCATTAATTGGCGGGGTGTTTTTACCTTTTCGTTCTGGTTTTCGTGCCAGAACCAGCCGGGGCGGATGGAGACATCGCATTCGGCGGGGAGCCAGCGCTGGGCCTGGCGATGGCCGGTACCTCCTTCTTTGTAGCGGGTGTGGCCGGGCGCGGCGGGTCCGCCATCGGGGCCGACGGGGTCATAGGTGGCCCAGCAGGTTTCGTTGGCGAAGCCGGATTCGTTGCCGACCCAGCGGATGTCGGGGCCGACATCGGAGAAGATGACGGCGTTGGGCTGGAGTTTACGGACCATGTCCCAGGTGGCGGGCCAATCGTAGTAGGAACGCTTGTCGATGGTGCGCTTTTCGCGGGCGCCCCCGTAGAAGCCGTCGCCGCCGTTGGCGCCGTCGTGCCAGACCTCGAAGATGGGTCCGTATTGGGTGAGCAGTTCGCGGAGTTGCTCGCGGTAGACCTGTACGTATTCGGGCTTGCCGTATTGCGGGTGGTTGCGATCCCAGGGAGAGAGATAGACGCCGAAGGAGAGCTTGCGGCGGCGCGCGGCATCGGCGATCTCTTTGACCACGTCTCCTTTGCCGTTGCGGAAGGGGCTGTGCTTGACCGAGTGTTCGGTGGTCTTCGTCGGCCAGAGGCAGAAGCCGTCGTGGTGCTTGCAGGTGAGGATGACTCCCTTCATTCCCGCGGCGGCTAGGCCTTCGACGATCTGGTCGGCATCGAAGGCAGTGGGGTTGAAGCGCGATGGGTTTTCGTCGCCGTAGCCCCACTCCTTGTCGGTGAAGGTGTTCATGGTGAAGTGCAGGAAGCCGTAGAATTCGAGGGCGTGCCAGCGCAGTTGGCGTGGGGATGGCGTGGCTGCGGCGGGCGGCGCGGCGGCGGCGGCGAACGAGGCGAGGAGTTGGCGGCGGGTCATCACTTCCATCGTAGAGCGGAAACGGGCGCGAAGATGGGATTACAATAACGGCTATGCCGCAATTGCAACGCGCCGCTGAGGTGCACGACGTCGTGGTCATCGGATCGGGAGCCGGGGGCGGCTCAGCGGTCCAGGTGCTGACGGAAAAAGGAATCAAGGTCGCCCTGATTGAAGCGGGGCCGATGCTGGATGTGCGCAAGGAGTTCAAGGAGCACAAGTGGCCGCACGATTACGATCATCGCGGGGCGGAAGAGGGCGGCAAGTTCTATTTCGGCAAGGGCAAGGACTTCGGCTTCTTCACCACGGTGAGCGGCGGCTGGCAATTGGAAGGCGAGCCATACACGGTGGGCGAAGGGAGCCAGTTTTCGTGGTTCCGCTCGCGCATTATCGGCGGGCGCACGAATCACTACGGGCGCATGTCGTTCCGCTTTTCCGATTACGATTTCAAGCCGTATTCGAAGGACGGCCTCGGTTGGGATTGGCCGATTTCGTATGAGGACATCGCTCCTTATTACGACAAAGCCGAAGCGTTCATCGGCGTCTGCGGCAGCAAGGAGGGGATTCGCAGCGCGCCGGATGGCGTGTTCCATGAGCCGCCTCCGCCGAAGGTGCACGAGACGCTGATCAAGAAGGCGTCCGAGAAGCTGGGCATTCCGTGTATTCCGAACCGGCGGGCGGTGATCACGAAGGCGCTGAACGGGCGCGCGCCTTGCCATTATTGCGGACAGTGCGGGCGCGGATGCCAGACGGCTTCGGCGTACTCTTCGAGCCAGGTGCAGATTTTCCCGGCGATGAAGAAGGGGCTGGTGAAGGTGTTCGATAACGCGATGGCTCGCGAGGTGCTGACCGATGGAAACGGCAAGGCGACCGGCGTGGTGTACATCGACAAGCGGACGCGCGAGGAGCGGACGATCCGGGCGCGGGTGGTGATTCTGGCGGCGAGCGCTTGCGAATCGGCGCGGCTGCTGCTGAATTCGAAGACGAAAGATTTTCCGAACGGCGTGGCCAACGGATCGGGGCTGGTGGGACGGTACCTGATGGATACGGTGGGCTTCGGGTTGTCGGGCTATGTGCCGGCTTTGGAAGGCATGCCGCATTACGACACCGATGGTTACGGCGGAGCGCATCTGTACATGCCGTGGTGGATGTGGGATAAGCACGATCAACTCGATTTCCCGCGCGGGTATCACATTGAGATCGGCGGCGGGTATGGGATGCCGTCGGTGGGTAGCTATCATGGGTCGGCGCGGACCTATGGGTATGGGAAGAAGATGAAGGAAGAGATCCGGCGGGAGTATGGATGCCGGGTTGGGTTCGCGGGCCGCGGGGAGATGATTCCGAACCAGAATTCTTATTGCGAGATTGACAAGAATGTCGTCGATCAATGGGGGATTCCGGTGTTGAAGTTCCATTTCAAATGGAGCGATCACGAGTGGAAGCAGGCGCGGCACATGGAGAAGACGTTCGCGGCGATCATCGAAGGGATGGGCGGACGGGTGAGCGGGTTGAGCGCGGCGCAGCGCGAGAGCCAGGGGATTTCGGTGCCGGGGACGATTATTCATGAAGTGGGCACGGCTCGGATGGGCAAGGACAAGCGCGATTCGGTGGTGAACGGATTCTGCCAGGCGCACGAAGTGAAGAATCTGTTTGTGTGCGATGGGGCGGTGTTTGTGAGCAATCCGGATAAGAATCCGACATTGACGATTAATGCGCTGACGTGGCGCGCGATGGATTATCTGGCGGAGGAAATGAGGAAAGGTAATGTCTAGGACGACTCGACGGACGATTCTGCGGAATATTGCGCTGAC
Organism: uncultured Acidobacteriota bacterium; assembly: GCA_937952345.1. Taxonomy (GTDB): domain Bacteria; phylum Acidobacteriota; class Terriglobia; order Bryobacterales; family Bryobacteraceae; genus CADEFT01. Next base: position 2,779 of record CALFYN010000995.1, on the reverse strand, counting down.
TCTGACCACGGGCGGGGTGCTGGATACGGCCATGGCGCAGCATGTGCATGAGACGGCGGCCGCGGCGAAGGCGAAGGGGGCGTATAAGCCGAAGGCTTTCGGGGCGCATCATTATAAGACCGTCGGGCGGCTGGCGGAGTTGATTGTGCCGAAGGATGAACGGTCGGGGAGCGCGCTGGATGCGGGGGCTCCGGAGTTCATTGATCTGCTGTGCAGCCAGAATCGCGATCTGGCCAATATTTACTACGGTGGATTGGCGTGGTTGGATGCGGAGATGCGGCGGCGGCATGGGAAGAAGTTTGTGGATGCTTCCGAGGCGCAGCAGGTGGGGATGCTGGATCTGCTGGTGGCGGCGGAGCGCACGGAGAGGGCGCGGCGGGCGGAGGAATCGGTGTATGAACGGTCGTCTGTGTATCGGGATTTTTCGGGATATTCGACGCATGCGCGGTCGGATTTAGCGCCGGGGGTGGTGTTTTTTGATTGGATCCGGAAAATGACGGTGGATGCTTATTATACGAGTCCGGTGGGGGTGAAGGACTTGGAGTATAAGGGCAATGGGGCGTATTCGAAGTATGAGGTTCCGGTGGCTTCGCTGGAGTATGCGTTGAAGCGGAGCCCATTTGGGGCTTAGACCACGGGCATGCGGCGGCCTTTGGCGATGGTGGCGCGGCTGATGAAGCGCTGCTTGGCGGTGACTACGTTCTTTTGGGAGTCGATGAGGCGGAATTCGCCTTGCTCGAGTTCGAGGAGTGCGAGGTCCGCGGGGCCGCCGACTTTGATCTGGCCGAGGCCGTCGATGCGGTTGATGATTTTCCCCGGGTTGGCGGTGGAACGGAGGATGACGTCGTCGACGCTCATGCCAAGGTGGAGCAGCTTGCTCATTGTCGTCGGCATGTCGTAGACAGGGCCGTTGACGTTGAGTCCGTAGATGTCGGTGGAGATGGTGTCGACGACGAAGCCGGCATCGAGGGCTTTGCGGGCGGCGGGGAAATTGAAGCTGCCGAGTCCGTGGCCGAGATCGAACCAGACGCCGCGGTCGCGGGCTTCCTTCACGCCGGGCTTGAGCTTGCCGTTGGCATCGACGATGCCGAGCGTGTGGCCGTTGTAGGCGTGGGTGACGATGTCGCCCTTGCGCATCAGTTCCATGACGGGCGTGGTTTCGGGCGGGGCGAAGCTGATGTGGGCCATGAGCGGGCATTGGACTTTATCGCAGATTTCGCGGGCCATTTTGAGGAAATCGAAGCTGTATTTCCCGTTCATGTTGGACCCGACCTGGAGTTTCACGCCGAGGATGATGTCGCGGTTGTCCTGGACGGCTTTGCCGGTGTTGTTGAGGGCGCGGCGGACGTATTTGAGGACGTCGTCATCGGGGTTGCGGTTGCTGGGGTAGAGATAGACGAAGCCGAAGACGCGGCATTGGGCGGGTTGGACGATGAAGCGGCGGAATCCGATGGATTGATCGGAGGAGAAACTGCCGGCGTCGACCCAAGTGGTGACTCCGCTGCGGGCGGCGATGGGATCGGAGTCAATGCCGAGTCCGGTGGCGGAGTGGTAGCAGTGGGTGTGGAGATCGACGAGTCCGGGGGTGACCATGAGGCCTTTGGCATCGATGGTTTCGGCGGCTTGGGCGGGATCGATCCTTGGCTCGATGGCGGCGATTTTGTCGCCGAGGATGGCGATGTCGGCGGTGCGCTTGAGGTTTTGGGAAGGGTCACGGAGTTCGCCGTTGCGGATGAGGAGGTCGTAGGGGAGTCCGCGCTGGGCTTGGGCGTGGGAGGCGGCCGCGCCCGCCGCGATGCCGAAGAAAGTTCGCCGGTGCATGGGGATATTCTATCGGCATGCGGGGAAGCGTGCTGGGGCGGGAGTATTCGGATGTCAAAGAACTCGGCGCGGGGTTAGACGCGGAGGGTGGGGTTGAAGGGAGTGTTGTTGGGTTGGGCTGGGGGGTGCTTGGGTTCGTTTTGCGCGTTTTTTTGGATGGGCGGGACGGCGAAGGGGAGCGGGGCTTCCATGGCGGCTTTCAGCATGTTGGCCATGGCGAGGTCCGTGCGGCGGGCGATTTCCTGGCGGTCGACGGCACTGCGGCGGCGAGCTTCGGTGAGGTCTTTGTGGGCTTTATCGAACTGGCGCTGGAAGTGCTTTTCGTAACGGAGGGCGAGGGAAAGGGTGTTGCCGTTGTTGGCCATGTACTGGAATGCGTAGGCGGAGGTTTCTTCGGCGGTGGAATTGGGCGGGGCTCCGGCGGCGTGGTGGAATTCGAGGAGGCTGACCCAGGTGCGGAGAGCGGCGAGACGCCATTCGGCGTTGACCATTTCGCGGACGCAGCGGTTCTCGAAAATGGTGGCGGGCTGGAATTCCTCGATATAGGCGTCGAGGAGTTCGCGAAAGGACTCCTGATCTTCCTTGGTGCGCAGGGTAATTGGGCCGAATAGGCCGTGTTTTCTGGCGTTCTGAGCGGAACGGGCTTTTCCTTCGTCCGTGACAGGACCGTGGGATTGTGCGCCATTTTGACGGGCGGCGGCGGAGTGAGCGGCGGAAATGGACATCTTTTCCTCCTGGGATATTTCTATCACAGGGCTTTCTAATTTGCAACTATTTTTTATTTTGGAGGCCAGACTTTAGGACGGTAATTTTCATCGACGGTAAGATATTGCGTTCCGGGTGGGAGGATCTGGAGAGATTTCAGGAATTCGATGATGGCATTGCGCTCGTAGGGGGAGCATTTTTCGAAGGCCTTGCGGCTGTCGAGGGCTTCGCCGGAGTGGGCGAGGACGGCTTC
>CALFYN010000994.1 GCA_937952345.1 uncultured Acidobacteriota bacterium | reverse complement strand
GAGCCGATTCTGGAAGTGGCGGGGCGGCTGATGGAGGATCCGGACGAGATGGTGCAAAAGGGGGTGGGGTGGCTGCTGAAGGAGACGCACGCCAGGCAGCCTGAGGCGGTGGTGCGATTCTTGGAGAAGTGGAAGAAGCGGACTTCGCGGCTGCTGCTGCGGTATGCGGCGGAGAAGATGAGCGACGGAGAACGAAAGCGGGTGTTGGAATAAGATGACGCTGGAAGAGGAACTGCGGCAGAAACTGCGGCGCATTGAGGCGCTGTTCGCGGGTGCGACGACGGATGGGGAGCGGGTGGCGGCGTTCGCGGCGATGGAGCGGATTCGCAAGCGCCTGCGCGAGACGGAGCGAGTGGAGCGGCCCATCGAGATGAAGTTCACGGTGGCCGATGAATGGTCGCGGAAGCTGTTTGTGGCGTTGTGCAAGCGCTACGGACTGCGGCCGTACCGCTATAAGCGGCAGCGCTTCACGACGATCATGGTGCGGGCTCCGCAGAGTTTTCTGGTGCAGACTTTGTGGCCGGAGTTTCAGCAGATCCACAAGGCGCTGGAGGAGTATCTGGCGGAGGCGACGGACCGGATCATCCGCGAAGAGGTGTTCAAGGATGCGGGAGACGCGGCGGAGCGCTAGTAGCCGGAGTGGATGCGGGGGCCGGGGGGTTGTGCGGCGATGATGCGGGCTTCGGCTTCGAGCATCTCCTGCCAGCGGGCATCGGCTTCGGCTTTGCCGGCGGCTTTCTGAGCGAGTTTGAGGAAGACTTTGTAGTGGCCGAGTTCGGAGGAGTAGAGGGCGTTGTAGAAGGCTGCGAGTTCGGCGTCCTGGGAATTGGCGGCGAGGACGGAGAAGCGTTCGCAGGAGCGGAGTTCGATCATGGCGGAGACGAGGAGGCGGTCGAGGGTATCGCCGATTTCGCCCTTGCGGACCATGGCGCGGAGGGCGTTGGCGTAGGGATTTTTGTGAATGCGGCAGAGGCGGCCGCCACGGCGGGTGAGGATGCGAGTGACCTGGGCGAGGTGAGCGGCTTCATCGCGGGCGACGTTGGTCATGGTTTCGACCCAGCCGGGGAGCCATTCGCCGGGCCAGCGGGTCATCATGTCCATGGCGTTGTTGGCGGCTTTTTTTTCGAGGAAGGCGTGATCGATGAGGAGAGCGATGGGGTCTTGGAGAACGGAGTGGGCCCATTCCGGGGGAGTGAGCGAGAGAAGAGGGAGCACAGACATACGGTAGCGAAAAAGCGAATGGGGCGGCACTCGCTGAGGAGGCCGCCCCATTGGATGGTGGTAAGGACGATTAGAAGGTGAGACGCAGAGCCAACTGACCCTGCCGTTCGCCCTGGGCTCCGGTGAGTTCTCCGAAGAATGCTGAGGTCACGGCGCGGTTCGGGGAACTGAACTGCGGCGTGTTCGTCAGGTTAAAGAACTCGACACGGAATTCGAGGCGCATCCGCTCGTAGATGGGAAACTCCTTCTGGATGGAGATGTCGTAGGTGGCCAAGCCAGGGCCACGCTCCGTCCCGATGCCGACGTTGCCGAACTCGCCGGCGATGGTGTTGCGATAGGCGGTGGTGTCGAACCATCTGCCGCGCTGGCCGACCTGGCCGATGGTATTGCCACCGGAGCGGCCGTCGACGACGCTGGCGCGGGCGCCGCGGGAGTTGGTGCCGGAGTTGTTACCGCCCTGGATGGTGAGCGGGAATCCGGAACGCAGGGTGAGGATGCCGGCGAGCTGCCAGTTGCCGAGGAAGCCGTTCAGGACAGGGTTCATTTCGCCACCGAACATGCGGCCCTTGCCAACGGGGACATCCCAAACGTGCGATGTGGTGAACATGTGGCGGGCGTCGAAGTAGGTGGGGCCCCACTCGGCGCGCTGGTCATAGAGGTTCTGCCAGTAGGCGGACTGCGAAGCGGACTGGCCGCCTTCACCGTAGTAGCCGATGGCGTCGCTCATACCCTTGGAGAAGGTGTAGGAGGTCTGGAATTCCAGGCCCCGCGACATGCGCTTGCGGAGAGTGGCCTGGAGCGAGTGATACTGCTGGTTGGCTCCAGTGGCCGTTCCCGAGATCTGTGAAATGTTGGCGAGAGCGGGGTTGCCGCTCAGATAGGGGCTGGGGCTGGTGATGGGGCGTCCATTGGCATCGATGCCGTTGAGGATGCGCTGGAAGTAGGGCATCGGGACAACGAGATGCGTGCCGTGCTGGCCGACGTAACCGGCGGTGGCGACCATATCGCCGAACTGGCGTTCGAGAGTCAGGTTCCACTGCTGGGTGTTGGCGGGGCGGACGAAGGGATCCCAGAGGCGGATATTCGCCCGGCTATACGGATCGGCCGGACGCAGCGCGGTGAGGCCCTGCTCGGCGTTTGACGGGGGCAGGTTGAACTGCGGCTGCGAATAGACGGCTTCGTATTCGAAGTTGAACGGCGGGTTCAAGGGGAGGCGCAGATTGGTGCCGGTGCCTTCCATGAACGAGGAGATCGTGTAAGCGCCGCGAACGACGAAGCGGTTGAGGGGGGTCCAGGCGAAGCCGACGCGAGGCTGGAAGTCCTTCTTGAAGGGCTCATAGAGGGCGCGGCTGGCTCCGTTCTGGCCGGCCAGCAGCAACCGGCCACTGAAGGGTTCGAAGTTGGACTGGCGATCGCGGACTTCTACGAGCGGGGTGTGGTACTCCCAGCGCAGGCCGAGGTTCAGGGTCAAGGTGTTGGTGACGCGCCAATCATCCTGGAAGTAGAAGCCGTAGATGGTCTTGCGATGGCCCCATGTACCGCTGCTGAGGCCGCGGCCGAGGTTGGATGGCAAGCCGAGGTAGAAGTCGGCGTCGGGCCAGGCGATGGTGGCGGAATTGGTGCCAGTGAATTGGCCGTTGAAGGTCATGAACCCGATGCGGCCGTTGTTGCCGGCATAGAAGGTGTTCATCTGCTGGCGCAGGATGTTCAAGCCGGTTTTCATGCTGTGCCGTCCGCGGATAATGGTGAGGTTATCGGCGTAGTGATAGGTGGTGTTGGCGAACAACTGCTGGGTGCCGATGTTGGAGCTGCCAAGGCCCGAGATGGCGCCGTTGCTGAAGTTGATGCCGAGCAGGCCGGTGCTGCCCACGCCCTGGATGCCGAGTTTCTGGTTCAGGTCGGGGTAGCCCTTATCGAGGCCGCCGTTGTGGAGGATGATGCGGTTCACACCGACGCGGGCTTCGTTCACCATGGTCGGCGAAATCACACGAGTCCAGTTGACCACGCCGGCCTTGAACGGCGAGTCATTGAAGGTGTTGAAGGACAGCGGGAAGGTGTTGAAGCCGGGGAGCGCCTGGATGCTGTGTGCATAGCGCACCGACAGGTCATCGTTTTTCGACGGTTTGGCGTCGACCTTCACGTCGCCCTGGTCGAGGTTCAAGCGGCTCGATGAGGACGCCACGTAGTTCTGGCGGAAAGCCGATGAGAGCGGCAGCGGGTAGAGAGAAGTGTCCGCAAAGAGGTTGCGGGCCACGGGACTCTGGAGGCTGGCCGGAATCTGGTTATTGGCGAAGGGCTGGCGCTGGCCGGCGGCGTTCAGCGAGAAGGGATTGTAGAGCTGCACGGAGCGGCCGACTTCGTTGTTGGCGTTGGCAAGCAGGCGCGAGAAATCGCCGCGGCGGAACTCAGCGGGCATCACCGTGGGGGTGTTGATGTTCGGGGGCGTCGGGCGGCGCAGGCCCATGTAGTCGAC